>NZ_JBHXME010000050.1:0-10271 GCF_042721125.1 Streptomyces sp. NPDC058469 | reverse complement strand
GTCGTGGAGACCGCGGCCGTCGGCGCCCAGCTCGACCTGCGGCCGCTCACCTGGCAGCAGGCCGAAGCGTTCACCGCCGCCGCCCGCCGCACCGCCGCTCGGCGCCGGAAAGATCAACCTCGACAAGGGCCGCGTCAGCCTCCAGAAGAACCAGACGGTCTCCCTCGTCAAGGGCGGCCGCCCGCTCCTCTCCCAGGTCAAGATGGGCCTCGGCTGGGAGCCCGCGTTCCGCGGCAAGGACATCGACCTGGACGCCTCGGTCATCGCCTACGGCGCGCAGCGCAACCACATCGACAGCTGCTACTTCGGCAAGCTCTCGATCCTGAACGGCGCGATCAAGCACTCCGGTGACAATCTGACGGGCGAGGGCGGCGGTGACGACGAGGTGATCGTGGTCGACCTCGGCCGCATCCCCCAGGAGGTGACCGGCCTGGTCTTCACGGTCAACTCCTTCTCCGGCCAGAAGTTCACCGAGGTCGCCAAGGCCTACTGCCGCCTCCTGGACGCCGCGACCGGCGAGGAGCTGGTCCGCTTCGACCTCACCAACGCCGAGTCCCAGACCGGCGTGATGATGGCCAAGCTGGTCAAGCAGTTCTCCGGCGAGTGGGACATGACCGCGATCGGCGACTTCGTGAAGTCCCGCACGGTGAGGGGCATGGTGAAGCCGTCGGCCCAAGCGCTGTAAGCAGTTCTACGACCGCTGCGGGCGCCCCTTTCGAGGGGCGCCCGGCGTTTCAGTCCCCGGACGAGGGCCGTAGCCCGTCCGTCAGCAGGGACAGGTAGCGGCGGATGTGCTTCCCCTGCCCGTTCGCCAGCTCCGAGGCCGTCGACACCCCGTGGGCCAGCCGCAGGACCTCGATCGGCTCGATGTCCTGACGCAGGGTCCCCTCCCGCTGCGCCGCCTCGACCAGCCGCTGCGCCGCCCCCTTCATGGAGGTCGCGCAGGCGGTGAGCGCGACCTTGCTGCCGTCCATGACGGCCGAGCCCAGCAGGGTCTTCAGTCCGCGCACCTGGGTCGTGCCGACGCAGACCTCGTACAGCCACTCGGCCAGCGCCTCGCCCGGCGGGAGTTCCTTCGCGAGCTCGTCGGCGCGGGTCCCGAGCGCCTCGATCCGGTCGACGTAGGCCGCCTCCAGCAGCGCCTGCCGGGTCGGGAAGTGCCGGTACAGCGTCCCGGAGCCGACGCCCGCGCGCTTGGCGATGTCGTCGAGGGACGCGTTCTCCCCGTGCTCGGCGAAGGACTCCGCCGCCACCTTCAGCAGCCGCTCGTAGTTGCGCCGGGCGTCCGCACGCATGGGTCTGACCTGCGCCATCCAGATACTCCTTGCGAACCGGGGACCGTCTCCGTATCTTACCGAGTACTAAACGGAGACAGTCCCCGCTTATCGCTGTGTTCGTCGACGGGCAGTCCGTGCTGCCCGCACGCCATTCACACGGGGACGCCAGACCGGGAGAACTCCATGTCCACCCCGTCCACCACCACCGATGCTCTCTCCGCACCACCCCGACCCGCCAGGCTCGGGGCCGTCCTGTTCGTCATCGTCACTTCCTACCTGATGGTCGGCGTCGACTCCACCGTCGTCAACGTCGCGCTGCCCGACATCCAGAAGGACCTCGACTTCAGCCCCACCGGGCTGTCCTGGGTCCTCAACGCCTACACGCTCGCCTTCGGCGGGCTGCTTCTGCTGGGCGGCCGGGTCGGAGACATCGCCGGCCGACGCCGTACGCTCACGATCGGCGTCCTGGTCTTCGCGACCTCCTCCCTGCTCGGCGGACTCGCCACCGACAGCGCCTGGCTGCTCGCGGCCCGCGCGCTGCAGGGCATGGGCGCCGCGCTCATCGCACCCAACACGCTCGCCCTGATCACCACCAACTTCCCGGAGGGCCCGCGCCGTCACCACGCACTCGGCATCTACACCTCCATGGCGGGCATCGGTGCCTCGATAGGCCTGGTCATCGGCGGCATGCTGACGTCCTGGGCATCCTGGCGCTGGTCCCTGCTGATCAACGTGCCGATCGGCATCGCGGTCGCCCTCGCCCTGCCTCGCTTCGTCGCGGAGACCCCGCGCCACGCGGGCCGGTTCGACGCGGCGGGCGCGCTCACCGGTACCGCCGGCATGACCTCCCTGGTGTACGCGTTCATCCGGGTCTCGTCGGACGGATGGGGCGATATGCAGGCGCAGTTGGGGTTCAGTTCGGCGGCGGCGCTGCTGGCGGGCTTCGCCCTGGTGGAGTCCCGCGCCGCCCAACCCATCATGCCGCTGCGCCTGTTCGCCGACCGCAACCGCGCGGGCGGCTACGCGGGCGTCCTGCTGCTGCCGGCGGGCATGTTCGGCGCGTTCTACTTCCTCACCCTGATCAGCCAACGGGTCCTGGACTACAGCCCGTTGCGCGCGGGCTTCGCCTTTCTGCCGATGACCCTGGCGTTGTTCACCGTGGTCCGCTTCGTACCGCGCCTGCTGGCCCGCTTCGGCGCCAAGCCGGTCCTGCTCACCGGCATGGCCCTGCTCGTCACATCGGCGGCATGGCTGTCGCAACTCCGGCCTGACGACGGCTACTTGACCGGCCTGCTGGGCCCCCTGTTCCTGATGGGCGTGGGCGTCGGCCTGAGCTTCATGCCCCTCAACGTGACAATCCTCGCGGGCATCGAGCCCCGCGAGGCGGGCGCCGCGTCGGGCCTCCTCCAGACCCTCCAGTGGCTCGGCGGCACCCTCGGCCTGTCCATCCTGGTCACGGTCTTCGGTACGGCGACCCGGCACACGACCGGGTCACCGTCCGAGATCCTCGTCCACGGCTCGGCCCGGGCGTTCGGCGTCGGCGCGCTGATCGCCCTGACGGCGCTGCTGGTGTCGGCGTTCGTGATCACCGGCAGGAAGACCGAGGAGGCTGTCTAGAACAAGGAAGACCGAGGGGACCGTCTAGAACAGCGCGCTGTACGCGTTCAGCGCGGGCTGTCCGCCGAGGTGGGCGTAGAGCACGGTGGAGTCGGCGGCGATCTCACCGCGTGCGACCAGATCGATCATCCCGGCCATGGACTTGCCCTCGTACACGGGGTCGGTGACCATCCCCTCGGTGCGGGCGGCGAGCCGCATCGCCTCCAGGGTGGTCTCGTCCGGGATGCCGTAGATGCCGGCGTGGTAGCGGTCGTCCAGTTCGACGTCGTCGACGGTCAACTCCTGCTTGACCCCGATCAGTTGGCCGGTGCCCTGGGCGATACGGGCCACCTGCTCGCGGGTCTCGGCGGGCTTCGCCGACGCGTCGATGCCGAGCACCCGGCGCTCACGCCCGCCCGCCTCCTCGATCGCCCGGAACCCGGCGACCATGCCGGCCTGGGTGGAGCCGGTCACCGAGCACACGACCACGGTGTCGAAGAAGACGCCCAACTCCCGCTCCTGTTCGGCGACTTCGTGGGCCCAGTTGGCGAAGCCGAGGCCGCCGAGCGGGTGGTCGGAGGCGCCGGCCGGGATGGCGTACGGCTTGCCGCCGCCCTCCTCGACCTCGCGCAGGGCCTGCTCCCAGCTCTCCTTGAAGCCGATGCCGAACCCGGCCTTCACCAGGCGTACGTCCGCTCCGGCGAGGCGGCTGATCAGGATGTTGCCGACCTTGTCGTAGACGGAGTCGGGCCACTCCACCCAACTCTCCTGGATCAGCACGCACTTGAGCCCGGCGCGGGCGGCACAGGCCGCGACCTGGCGGGTGTGGTTGGACTGCACGCCGCCGATCGAGACGAGGGTGTCGCAGCCCTGTGCGAGGGCGTCGGCGACGAGGTACTCCAGCTTGCGGGTCTTGTTGCCGCCGTAGGCCACACCGGAGTTGCAGTCCTCGCGCTTGGCCCACAGGGCGGCGCCGCCGAGGTGGGCGGTGAGGCGCTCCAGCGGGTGGACGGGCGAGGGGCCGAAGAGGAGGGGGTAACGGTCGTACGAGGAAAGGGACATGGGGTTCTCCCGGGTCGATCGGGGGCGTGGGCCAGTCGAAGGCCCGGTCAGTCGGTGTCGGCGAGGCCTTCGAGGCCGCGCCAGATCTCCGCCGTCACGTGGACCGCGTCGTCCACGTCACCGTCGGCGCAGGCCTCGATGAGCCGCTCGTGCAGGCCCGCCGAACGGCAGTTGCCGCCCTCGCCGAAGCGCCGTCGCTCCAGTCGGCGGATGAGTGGGGTGTAGCGGGCGACGGTGGCCGCGGCGGCGCGGTTGCCGCTGACGCGGACGAGGACGTCGTGCAGTTCGTCGTCGGCGCGCAGCGCGGCGTCCACGTCTCCCGCGTGCACGGCTGCGGCGAACCGGTCGTTGGCCGCGCGCATCACGTCAACGTCCGTGTCCCGCAAAAGGGGTACGGCGACCCGCGTCACCAACTCGTGCAGGGCGCCGACGACAGCCGCCGCGTCCCGTACATCGGCGGCCACGACTGCCGTCACCCGTGTGTAGCTCTGCGGCTTGCTCTCCAGGAGCCCGTCGTCCACGAGCCGCGAGAACGCCTCCCGCACCGGCGCCCGCGACAGCCCGAGCCGCTCCGCCAGCTCGGCGTCACGCACCACCGCACCGGGTTCGATCTCCCCGGCCACGATGGCGTCGCGGATCGCTTCGTAGGCGCGGTCCCTGAGCAGGGTGCGCGGGACGGGCCGTAGGGCGTTCATGAACTGAAATGTTAGATGTCAATCTCCCGTCGGGCAAGGGTGTGGCCCGCACCCCCCGTGGAAGTGCGGGCCACGCCTCGGCTCTCAGGCGGCCCAGGGCCAGTCCGCGTCCCGGGCTGCCTCCAGCAGCGGCACCATCCGGAAGGCCGCGTCCGAGAGGCCGCCGAAGGTGTGCCGGTCGGCCTTGCCGGACGGGCCGTGGCCCGGCCGGTACCCGGCGAGGTTCCAGGTGTAGACCGGCACGCGGGCCGGTACCTGCTCGGTCGGGTCGCCGTGCCGGCTGTACTCGTACTGCTCGTCGGTGACGATCAGCACCCGGTCCTGCCCCCGGTAGTGCGCGCGGACCGCCGAGGTGGTGTCGGTGCCGCCCAGGTCACCGAAACGGCCCAGGATCTTGAGCACCGACTCACCCGCGCCGAAGTCGAGGCGCCTGCTCGTGGTGCCGAACTCGACGAGGTCCGCGTCCGCCGCCCGCAGCGCGAGCGCCGTACCGAAGATCGCCGCCGCGTCGGCCCGGTTGAGCTCCGAGCGCTCGGACAGCCGCGAGTAGAACATCGAACCCGAGCGGTCCACGAGTACCAGCGTGCGGCCCGGCAGCGCGGGCACATTGGCCAGCGAGTGGCCGAGCGCCTGCTCCAGCGGGTACGACCAGCGCAGCGAGGGCGCGTGCCGGTACGCGGCGAGATACCGGAACGGGAACTGCCGCGAGCGCGCGACCTCCGCCGGGTCGCTGATCGTCGCCGCCACCTGCGCGGCGACTTCATCCGAGACCCCGGCCTCGTCGAAGTTGCGCAGGTTTCGGACCAGCGCCATCGAGCCCATGGACGGGATGACCGCCTCCCAGGCCGCCTTGTCCATCGGTCCCTGGAGCCAGCCGGCCAGCGCCTCCCACGTCATCCCGGCCGCCGCGAGCCGCTCGGCACCGTGGGACGCCGTGACGACCGCGCGCCGCTTCGCGACCGGCAGCGCCATCAGCTCGCGGTGCGCGGTCAGGACGTGGTTCGACGCGGGCGGTACGGCGGTGTCCGGGTGGTGCCGGCGGTCCAGCGCGTACTGGAACAGCTCGCCCTGCCACGCCTTGTCCGGGTCCGGCGCCGCGTGCACCAGGTTGAGGATGTCGCCGAAGCGGTAGCCCTTGGACGCGGTGTCGTACTTCAGCAGCGACGTGCCGCCGTAGAGACGTCGGACGGCGTCGGCGACACCGCGCTTGACGGGCTTCGGGATGTTGCGGCCGTAGCGCGCGGTCCAGTACGCGAGCAGCTCGCCGGGCTCGTCCGGGCGCCGGAGCACGGAGTCGACGACCCGTCGGTTCGAGGGGCCGTCGGTGGCGCCGGCGTCGAGGCGGGCCTTCACGTACTCGGCGGCGCCCACGATGGAGGCCGTGCGGAGGTTGCCCTCGCCGCGCAGCCAGCCGAGCAGGCCGGCCGTCCAGACCGGGTCGGTGACGGCGAGCTCGCGCACGAGGGTGGCGAAGCGGTCGTCGCGGTCGTCGCCGGTCTCGTAAAAGGTCTGCTGGGCAACGAAGTTGGCGACGGCGAGCAGAAAGAGCTCGGAGCGCGCGTCGCGCTCACGGCCCCGGCCGCCCTGGTACGTACGGAGCACTCGGCCCGTGGAGGTGACGCGCGAGGTGGGCTGAGCCTTCGCCGCCTTGGTGTTGAATCGCGCCATGGTGAATTCCCCCGAATTCCTTGGTGTTTCGGAGGAAGACGCAGCGAAAGGTGGGTGCCCGAGTTCAGAAGGCGGCGACGGACTTATCCAGATGCTCTACCCAATTGAGCTACACCGACCCGAAGTCGATGACGGGGCTCGAACCCGCAACCGTCCGATCCAATGAAGTAACCGTTGCCTGCGCACCGGGCACCCACCATGAGCTGCGCCTCCCGAGATCAAGAACGGCTGCGGTGTCTTTTTCGGTTGCAACGAAGTAACCGCCGCCTGCGCACCGGGAGGTGCGTGCTGTTGTGATCTCAGAGTAGGAGGCGCAGCTCTGGCGGGGCCAACCAATTAAATCCGCCGGGGAGTTCAGCCGCGCTTCTGGCGCTTCCAGGGGCCGGTGATCGCCAGCATGATCCCCGGCGTCTGGATGTTCGCGTACAGCGTGTGGCCATCAGGCGAGAAGGTCACGCCCGTGAACTCGCTGTACTCCGGCCTCTCTTCGGTGCCGATGTTGAGTTCGTTGCGGGCGATCGGGTACGTGCGGCCGCTGTCGGTCGCGCCGAACAGGTGCTGGACGCCCTCGCCGTCCTCGGCGATGACGAGGCCGCCGTAGGGAGAGACGGTGATGTTGTCGGGGCCGTCGAACGCGCCGTCCACGGACGGGTCGGGGTTGACGCCGATCAGGACCTTGAGGGTGAGGGTGCGGCGCTTGGGGTCGTAGAACCAGACGGCGCCGTCGTGTTGGACCGGGCTCTCCGTGCGGGCGAACGAGGAGACGATGTAGGTGCCGCCGTCGCCCCACCACATGCCCTCCAGCTTGCGGGCGCGGGTGACCTCGCCGGTGGCGAACTGCTTCCGCACCGACACCGTCTTCGCGTCGCGGTCGGGGACGTCGACCCAGTCGACGCCGTACACCGTGCCGATCTTCGTCGCGCGGGAGAGGTCGTCGATGAACTTGCCGCCGGAGTCGAAGCACTTGAAGGCCTGGAGGACGCCCGCGTCGTCGGCGAGGGTGCGCAGCTTGCCGCGGCCGTGGTGGAAGTGCTCCGGCGGGGTCCAGCGGTAGAGGAGGCCGTTGGGGCCGGACGCGTCCTCGGTGAGGTAGAGGTGGCCGCGCTTGGGGTCGACGACCACCGCCTCGTGGGCGTAGCGGCCAAGTGCCTTGACGGGCTTGGGGTTTCGGTTGGCGCGGCGGTCCGCCGGGTCCACCTCGAAGACGTAGCCGTGGTCCTTGGTGAAGCCGTTGGTGCCGGCCTTGTCCTCGGTCTCCTCGCAGGTGAGCCAGGTGTCCCAAGGGGTGTTGCCGCCCGCGCAGTTGGTGGCGGTGCCGGCGATGCCGACCCACTCGGCGACGTGGTCGCGGCGGACCTCGACGACCGTGCAGCCACCGGCCGCGGCGGGGTCGTAGACGAGGCCCTCGGCGAGCGGGACGGGGTGGGGCCACTGGGCGCGGGGGCCGGCCAGTTCGTGGTTGTTGACGAGGAGGGTGGCGCCGCGCGGGCCGTCGAAGGTGGACGTCCCGTCGTGGTTGGAGGGGGTGAACTCGCCCGACTCCAGCTTGGTCTTGCCGCTGTAGGTGATGACGCGGTACTTGAAGCCGGCGGGCAGGGCGAGGAGGCCGTCCGGGTCGGCGACCAGCGGGCCGTAGCCGACGCCGACGTGCCCGTGTCCGTGGTCGGCCGCCGACTCCTCGGCCTCGGTGTCGGTGGACGCGAGGGCGTTCGGTGCGGTGGCGAGGGCGCCGACGCTGCCCGC
Organism: Streptomyces sp. NPDC058469; assembly: GCF_042721125.1. Lineage (NCBI taxonomy): Bacteria > Bacillati > Actinomycetota > Actinomycetes > Kitasatosporales > Streptomycetaceae > Streptomyces > Streptomyces sp. NPDC058469. The sequence goes on along the minus strand of NZ_JBHXME010000050.1, from coordinate 2,230 downwards.
CAGCGCGACCCCGGCCCCGGTGACCGCTGATTTTGTGGCGAAGTCCCTGCGGGTGAGCGACATGGTGTCTCCTGTGACGGTGGGTGAGCCGTGGAGGGTGGCGGACCTCGGTCGGCGCCACGCTTCCGCCCAGGTCTGAACGGGAGTTGAACACCAGGCGACTTCACCTGCCTCTCTTCCATGAATCCGTATGCGCTCCCCCACGAGACCCAAAAGTCCTCCCCACCCGAAGAATCGACCGGCCGGCGCTTAGAAAGCAAGGTCAAAAGGTGTGGATGGGATGGAACGGATGGATCAGGGCGAAATTCGTGATTCATTTCAGATTGCCTTGACTCAGCCTGCCCTCAGCAATAGACCTGAAGAGCACACCCCCGAAGGCCGGTTCACGAAACCGGCCCATGTGAGCGGGAAGTGCCCCCTGGAACGGCCCTTTCGAGAAGGCGCGATCGCCGCAGCCCATAAGGGACCAAGAGCCGTGATCTGATGAGGTGGTCTGGCGTGAGCCAGCCCGAGATGATGCGAGGACCGACCGGCGGCCAGCTGAGTGACAGCTCCCGCCGGCAAGCGAATTCAGACTTCCTGCGGCCGCAGTCGCCGCTGGCCAATGTCGTCGGCTTCGGCCACGGCGTGAAGTGGATCGACGGACAGGCCACGGGCGAGGCGGCCGTGCTGGTGTTCGTGACCCAGAAGGTTCCGGAGTCCCAGCTCCCCGAGCGGGATGTCATCCCGCGGACGATGGACGACGGCACCCCCACCGACGTCGTCGCGGTCGGCCATGTCGCCGCACAGCGTCAGCAGCAGCAACGCAGGACAGCGAGCCGCTCCGAGGACCGCGGTACCTACCGGAGCGACGGCAGTACGGCCGAGCAACTCGCGGGCCTGACACAGCCGTTGCTGGAAGAGCTCGGCGGGCTCGGACAGTTCGAGCCGCAGCTCCTCAAGCGCCGTATGCGTCCGTCGCCCTGCGGTGTCTCGGTCGGCAACGTACAGGTGACCGCGGGCACGCTGGGCAGCGTGGTGTACGACTTCCTGCCGGGCGCCTCCGTGGACCCGCCGGGTCCCGGCCTCGGCACACCCGCGAAGTTCTACGTCCTCTCCAACAACCATGTACTGGCCGACTGCAACCGTGCCCAACTGGGCAGCCCGATCCTGCAGCCCGGCGCGTACGACGGCGGCACGGACCCGGCGGACCGCATCGCGACCCTGGACCGGTTCATCCCGATCCAGTTCGCGCCGCAGATCCCGGTGGAGCGCCACAACAACGTGGTGGACTGCGCACTCGGCGCCGTGGACTTCCAGGACGCCACCCGTGAGCAGCACTTCAGCGGTGCGCCGCGCGCCTGGCGGCGCAAGGCCAACGTCTCGGTCGGCGACCTGGTGAAGAAGACCGGCCGTACGACGAACATCAGCTTCGGCCGCATCATCGCGACCGACGCGACGATCGACGTCAACTACGGCACAGCGGGCACGGCCCGCTTCAAGGACCAGATCCTCACGACGAACATCTCGGCGGGCGGCGACTCGGGCTCCCTGGTCACCTCGCTCGACAACGTCGCACTGGGGCTGCTGTTCGCCGGGTCCTCCGTGGTGACGATCGCCAACCACATCGAGAACGTGCGCGCGCTGCTGCGCGTCGAGTTCGCCGAGCAACTGGCCTGACGGTCACTCAATCTCCGTACAGGAGGAGGGATTTCCCCATGACCACACAGGCACGCAGGCAGAAGGGCGCGGCCTCGGCCGAGCACCGGTTCCACAACGCGCAGGGCGCCGAGGTCAAGACGCGCGACGAGGCGTTCGCGCCGCAGCGGGAGGTGTCACCGGAGGCGGTGTCCACGACCGCGAAGCTGGAACTGCACAACGAGGCGGCGGTCACCTGGCAGTTGGAGGTGATGTACAACCCCAACACCTATCCGTACGTCATCATCGGCGGCCACATCACGGGCACCATCAGCGGCGGCCCCTGGAACATCACGGGCGGCTTCATGGGCGAGACGATCCGCCTGGACGCCAAGCGCACGAGCGGTGGCACCGAAACGGTCACCATCGTCGGCGAGTTCCACAACCCACCGGCGTATCGGGGGACGTACGGCTTCAACGGAGACACGTCGTCGTTCAAGCACACGACGGTGTACCACTGCTGAGGTGGTGAACGACTGAGCGTGGCGGGGGGGGGGGGGGCCGCCCCCCCCCCCCCCCCCCGCGAAAAACCCCCCCGGGGGCCCCCCCGGGT
>NZ_JBHXME010000049.1:0-62029 GCF_042721125.1 Streptomyces sp. NPDC058469 | reverse complement strand
CCCGCGGGAGCGCCCGCCCGCGCGCGGGGGGCTCCCTACCCCCCCGACGGGTGTTGGGGGCCCGCCCCGCCGGCCCCCCCCCGGGCGGCCGGTGAGGTGCCCGCTCGGGCCGGCCCGGTCGGTCAGGCCGCCCGTACATCCCGTTCCGCCAGCCCGTGGGCGCACGCCGGAGCCACGGCCGTACGGCGGCGGAGGAAGCGCGGCAGCGGGAGGGCCAGGTTGACGAAGCCCTCCGCCTGCATCGCGGCGAAGCCGATGCGGGGGAGGTCGCCGGAGGCGCGGTAGACCACGAAGCGGGGTTCCCAGCGGGGCTGGAACTTCGCGTTGAACTTGTACAGGGACTCGATCTGGAACCAGCGGGACAGGAAGACGAGCAGTCCGCGCCAGGCGCGCAGCACCGGGCCCGCGCCGATCTTCTCGCCGCGGGCGAGCGCCGCGCGGAACATCGCGAAGTTGAGCGAGACGCGCGTGATGCCGAGCTTCGGCGCCGCGTGGAGGGCGGCGACGATGAGCAGTTCGTTCATCCCCGGGTCCGCCGCGCGGTCACGGCGCATCAGGTCCAGCGACATGCCGTCGGTGCCCCAGGGCACGAAGTGCAGGATCGCCTTCAAGTCGCCGTACTCGCCCGGCTGTTCGTCCGCCCACCCGTCTCCCACCGCCGCCCTGCCTGAGGCGCTGCGCGCCGCCCCTTCAATTCTGTGGGCGGTGGCGATGAAGCAGTCCCCGTCCTCCGGGTCGCCGATGCGGCCGAGCGCCATGGAGAAGCCGCGCTCGGTGTCGGTGCCGCGCCAGGCCTCCGCGGCGAGCCGGATCCGCTCCAACTCGCCCTCGCCGAGGTCACGTACACGCCGTACCCGGGTTTCGTAGCCGGCCCGCTCGATGCGCTTCACCATTTGGCGTACGTTGCGCATCGCGCGCCCGGCGAGCGAGAAATCCGCCACGTCGACCACCGCCTCGTCGCCGAGTTCGAGGGCGTCGAGACCGGTCTCGCGGGTCCACACCTCGCCGCCCGTCTCCGAGCAGCCCATGACGGCGGGCGTCCAGGAGTGGGCCTTCGCCTCGTCCATGAACCGCTCGATGGCGCCCGGCCAGGCCTCCACGTCGCCGATGGGGTCACCGCTGGCGAGCATCACCCCGGAGACGACGCGGTACGTCACCGCCGCCTTGCCGCTGGGCGAGAAGACGACGGCCTTGTCGCGGCGGAGCGCGAAGTGACCGAGCGAGTCGCGCCGGCCGTGCTTCTCCAGGAGGGCGCGCAGACGCGTCTCGTCCTCCGGGGTGAGCTGTGCGGCCGGGTGCTCGGGCCGGAACGCGAGGTAGATCGTCGTCACGGCGGTGAGCAGCCCCAGGGCGCCGAGCGAGAAGGCGACCGTCCAGGAGGTACTGCCCTCGTAGTCGACCGGGCCCTCGAAGCCGAACAGGCCGTACAGGACGTGCGTGATCCGGTCGGCCAGGCTCGGGTCGCCGACCATGCGCTTGGAGTGGACGCTGACGATGACCAGTCCGAGGGCGAGGGAACCGGCGCCCATGAGCACGAAGTTGGCGAGCGCGCGCCACCGGCTGCGCGGGTCGGGCAGCGCCCGGAACTCGTCCCGGTGCAGCAGCAGCGGCGCGAGCAGCGCGGCCGAGATGACGACTCCTATGAGGGAGTGCCGGTACGCGAACTGCGCCACCGCGCCCGCCGGCAGCAGCACGACGGCGGCCCGCCAGGCCCGGCGCTTGCGCCGCCTGAGCCCGTGCGCGAGGAGCAGCAGCAGCACGCCGGCGCTGAGCGAGAGCGCCGCCGCGAAGGGTCCGAGCGCGCCCGGCAACACCTCGGCCATGGTGTGCATACGGCTGTGCCGGAAGCGCGGGAACACCCCCGCGGCGATGTCCAGCAGCCCGACGAGGGCGCAGGCCCTGGCGACGAGCGTGGGAACGACCTCGGGGCGCGGACCTCGGACTATGCGCCGGACCCGGCCTGAACGGCTCGGAACCCCACCCGACAATTCCCCATCTATCCTGACAGACATCGCATCCCGTAGTTCTGCGAGAGACCTTGGATCCGGGCCCGATTCGGGCATCCGGCGACATTGCGCCCTCTAGGACGGTGTCTAGGGGATGGAGGTTCCTTCCTCACCGGAAAGCCGGTTCAAAGGCAGAGGAAAGCCCGGGGCAAACGCTCGCGAAACTTGCGTGCGCCGAGGGCGGAAAGCGCAGGCGGGGACAGCTCATGGGACTCACGAGCAGGAAAGTGCTGGTACTGGCGGTCGTGTGCGCCGTACTGCTGTTCATCGGCACGGTATGGCTGTGGCCCCGCCTGGCCGGACGGAACTGGCGGGCCGTCAGCGGACGCGTCGGCCTGCTCCTGGCCACGCAGTTGGTGCTCTTCGCCTCCGTGGGCCTCGCCGCGAACCAGGCCTTCGGGTTCTACGCCAGCTGGGCCGACCTGTTCGGCAAGGAGACCGAGCAGGGCGTCGTCGTCGACCACACGTCGCTCCAGGGTGCCGGCGGACCGCTCCGGGTGGTCGAGACCCGGCGGGTGGACGCACCGGGCGGCGCCTCACGGCCGCAGAGCGTGGGCCAGGTGCAGCGGGTCGACATAGTGGGCCGTACGACCCACATCGCCACCCCCGCGTACGTGTACCTGCCGCCGGAGTACTTCCAGCCGCAGTACCGCACGCGCACGTTCCCGGCGACGGTCGTCCTCACGGGGTACCCGGGCACCGCCCGGGCGCTCGTCGACAAGCTGAACTACCCGCGCACGGCCCTGCAGTTGGCGAAGAACGGCCGTATGCAGCCGATGATCCTGGTGATGATGCGGCCCACGGTGGCGCCGCCGCGCGACACGGAGTGCGTGGACGTCCCGGGCGGACCGCGGACCGAGTCGTTCTTCGCCAAGGACCTGCCGGATGCCGTACTGGCCCACTACAGGGTGGGCAAAAAGCCCGGGAGCTGGGGCATCATCGGCGATTCCACGGGCGGTTACTGCGCCCTGAAGCTCGCGATGCACCACCCCGGGGTGTACGCCGCGGGGGCCGGCCTGTCGCCGTACTACAAGGCACCGACCGACCCGACCACGGGCGACCTCTTCCAGGGCGACAGGACGCTGCGGAACGAGGCCGATCTGTGGTGGTGCCTCAAGCACCGCCCCGCGCCCGACACTTCATTGCTCGTCACCAGCAGCAAGGTCGGGGAACACAACTACAAGGACACCCTGAAATTCATCGACCAGGTGAGGGCCAGGAACTCCACCCGTATCGCGTCGATCATCCTGGACAGCGGCGGGCACAACTTCAACACCTGGCGACGGGAGATCCCGCCGACCCTCCAGTGGATCAGCGGGCGGCTCACCGGGCGGTGAAAGTGACCGCTGAATCGGTGTGAGGGAAGCGGGGTGGGTGTGTTTTTACCGGGCGGGGCACCATCATTCGCCTACGCGCGGTAAGTTTCTGGCCATGCCACGTGGACGTCACCGCCATTCCCCGCCGTTGCACCGGCTGTTGCCCCCCTCGGCGATCGCAGGCGTGTCGCTCGTCTGCGCCTTCGGGCCCTGGGTCTTCTCACAACCGGCGGCGCTCCGCATAGTCGCGGCGATCGCCGCAGCGACCGCGCTCGTCGGCGCGGCGTTCATGCGCCGCTGGGACACACAGGCGGGCAAGCAGGTGGCCGACCTGATACGCGCGCGTACAAGCGACGAGTGGCGTTACGAGGAGCGGCTCGCCGAACTCGAGTCGGACCTCGACGAGTCGCGCGAACTCCGCGTCAAGCTGGAGCACAAGCTGCGCGCCAAGCGCACGGAACTGGCGGGCCTGCGCAACGAACACGCGGCGCTGCTGCGCCGGTACGCCACGGCGGAGACCGAGCGCGCGAGCGCCCTGGAGGGCCGCCGCCTGCTGGAGATAGAGGCCGCGGAACCCGCGCGCGCGTTGCCACCGGTTCCGGTGGACGACGACGCCTCGGCGGACGTGGATGTGGACGCGGACCTGGAGTTCCAGGACGACGGTCCCGAGACGGACGACACCGAGGCTGTGGCTGCCCCGGTCGACTCCGAGGACGAGACGGACGCCGAGAGCGAGAGCGACGCCGAGGGCGAGTCCGCGGACGAGGAGCCGGAGGCGGCCGAGGTCGTCGAGGCCGCCGCGGAGAAGTCCGCGGAGTCCACGGTGTTCTCCCCGGAGGGGTCCAAGCTGTTCCTGCGCGCCAAGGCGGCGTTGGTCCGGCTCGACGACGACGAACCCCCGGCGCCCGAGCCGAAGGACTCCGCGCCGAACGACCCTGCGCCGAAGGACCTCGCGCCGAAGGACGAGGACTCCGCGCGGGCCGAGCCCGCCCCGGTGCGGGCCGACACCGGCGGTACCGAGTCGGAGGCCGCGCAGGAGGACGAGGCGGAGGGGAAGCCCGAGGCGGTCGACGGGCATGAGCACGCGGCCGCCGTTCCCCTGGCCGCGAAGTCCGCACAGCCCGCCCAACTCGCCCAGTCCGCACACCCGTCCGGCCACTTCACCGTGCCGACCGCGGTGGCGGTCGTACCGGCGTCTCCCGTACGGCGCCCGATGGTCCAGGGCGGGTTCGACTTCTTCGGTATGCAGAAGGGGTCGACGTCCGCCGAGATGGACGCCGTACAGAACGAGGATCTCGCCGACGTCGTGGGCGAGGAGGCCCTCGCCGTGCACAAGGCCGAGGCGGAGGGGCAGTTCAAGCCGGCCGACGAGCGGTCGCGCGATGTCGGCGTCGGCCAGGTCATCGACCTGACGGCACACGACGAGACCGAGCAGATCAACCTCCACGGCCTGCGCAGCGCCGCCTCCTGACCGCCCCTCAGGCCATCCAGCGGTCCGGGCGCGCGTCCCTGCGGCCCGTCCGCGACCGCTCGGCCTGGCCGCGCAGCAGCTCCGCGGCCTCCTCCGCGTCCCGCAGACGCGCTGTGACGGTCTTGTTGGCCCCGGTGTCCACGTGCACCTCGGCAAGCCGCCAGAGGCGCTCCCAGGGCCCCTGCTTCAGCCGTACGCTCTGCACCTTCGCGTGCGGCACCAGCGCCAGGCTCCGGCGGAGCAGTCCGTGCCGGGCCGCGAACACCGTGTCGGTGACCGCGAGGCCGTAGCCGCGCCACCACAGCGGCACACACCGGCCGGACCGCCGCGGTGGGCGGGACAGCGCCGAGGGCGGCGGGACCGTCACGCCGGGCAGCACGCGCGCGACGACCGCCTCGGCGATCTCGCGCGGAGCGACCGGCACCAGCACGGAGTTGGACGAACCGGCCACGTCCAGCTCGACCCGCACCCACCCGCGCCGCCGCCACAGCAGCGGCTCCACGATCCGCACGGTCTGCACGCGCCCCGGCGGCACCGTCTCGTGCGTGCGGTCGAGCAGCCCGTGGTCGATGCGCAGCCCGTCCGGGGACTCGCCCACCGTCCAGTCGTACTCGCCGACGAACCGCCCCACACTGCTCGCGCCCGCCGCGCCCAGCAGCGGCAGCGCGGTCGCGAGGACCGTCCACACGCTGTGGGTGGCGAACCACAGCAGCGGCGGTACGACCAGTGCGGCGGCCAGCGAACCCCAGGTGGCGCCGGTCAGCACCAGGGACACCGCGAGGACCCCGGCCGGCACGTGCAGCAGCTGCCGCGCGGGCGCCTCGCCGACCTCGTGCGCGGTCTCGGGCGCGAAACCGGCCGCACGCGCGAGCAGTTCGGCGCGCAGGGCACGCGCCTCGCCCTCGCCCAGGAAGGCGAGCTCGTCCTTCTTGTCCGTCCCCACGACGTCCAGCTTCAGCTTGGCGACGCCCGCCACGCGCGCGAGGAGGGGCTGCGTCACATCGACGGCCTGGATGCGTTCCAGCCGGATGTGCGCGGTGCGCCGGAACAACAGGCCGGTACGGATGCGCAGTTCGGTGTCGGTCACCGCGAAGTGGGTGAACCACCAGGTCAGGAAGCCGTACAGGGCGGCGGCCGGGACGAGCACGGAGAGCCCGATGAGCAGCGTGACCGTGGTCAGCCGGGTCAGCTGTTCCTGCGCCTGGTTGGGGTCGTGCACCGCCCACCCGATGATGACGGCGACAGGCGCCCACGCCCGACGCAACGGCGTCACCGGATGCAACCGCCGTTCCACGAGCGGCACTTGCTCCCGTACGGCCTCGGTGGCCCCGGGCACGTCCTTGTCGGCGCCCGGCGTCGTCACAGCCCCGCCGATCGGGCCTCGCCCAGCTCGGTGAGCCGGTCGCGCAGCCGTTCGGCCTCGGCCGGGACGAGCCCCGGGATGGTCGCGTCGGTCGCCGCGGCCGCTGTGTGCAACTGCACGCTGGCGAGCCCGAAGTGCCGCTCCACAGGCCCCGAGGTCACCTCCACGAGCTGCATCCGCCCGTACGGCACGATCGTCTCGTGGTGCCACAGCACACCCCTGCTGATCAGCAGGTCGTCGGCGCGCTCGGCATACCTCCAGGAGCGCCAGTTGCGGCCCAGCAGCACCCAGCCCCATGCCATCAGGCCGAGAGGCAGCAGCGCGAACGCCGCCCAGCCGGGCCCGGCGAACAGCCCCAGCGGCACACCCAGGGCCACGGCCAGCAGCCCCAGCCACACCACCAGCAACAGCCGTCGCATCTTCAGCAGCCCCGGCGGCAGCCCGGTCCACACCGGCTCGCGCGCCGCGCCGTCCTGGGCGGCAGTCCCCGTTTCCATGCCGCAAGCGTACGTACGAGAGACTGTGCCCATGACTCCCACGACGGAGACCATGGTCGGGATCGGCGGCGCCGCGGAGAGCACCGACATGGTGCTCAACATCGGCCCCCAGCACCCCTCCACACACGGTGTGCTGCGGCTGCGGCTCGTCCTGGACGGCGAGCGCATCCAGCACGCGGAGCCGGTGATCGGCTATATGCACCGCGGCGCCGAGAAGCTCTTCGAGGCGCGCGACTACCGCCAGATCATCATGCTCGCCAACCGCCACGACTGGCTGTCGGCCTTCTCGAACGAGCTGGGCGTGGTCCTCGCCGTGGAGCGCATGCTCGGCATGGAGGTCCCCCCGCGCGCGGTGTGGACGCGCACGCTGCTCGCCGAGCTGAACCGGGTGCTCAACCACCTGATGTTCCTGGGGTCGTATCCCCTCGAACTCGGCGGTATCACCCCGGTGTTCTACGCGTTCCGGGAGCGAGAGGTGCTCCAGAACGTCATGGAGGAGGTCTCCGGCGGGCGCATGCACTACATGTTCAACCGCGTCGGCGGCCTCAAGGAGGACGTCCCGGCGGGCTGGACGGCACGCGCGCGTGAGGCCGTCGCCGCGGTGCGCTCCCGGATGGACCGCTTCGACGACCTGGTGCTCGGCAACGAGATCTTCCGGGGGCGGACGCGCGGAGTGGGCGAGCTGTCGCCGGAGGCCGTGCACGCGTACGGCGTGAGCGGGCCCATCGCGCGCGCCTCCGGCGTCGACTTCGACCTGCGGCGCGACGAGCCGTACCTCGCGTACGGCGAACTCCAGGACACCCTGAAGGTCGTCACGCGCCAGGAGGGCGACTGTCTCGCCCGCTTCGAGGTGCTCCTGGAGCAGACCCACAACGCGCTCGACCTCGCGGACGCCTGCCTCGACCGGCTCGCCGAGCTGGAGCCCGGTCCGATCAACCAGCGGCTCCCGAAGGTCCTGAAGGCGCCCGAGGGGCACACGTACGCGTGGACCGAGAACCCGCTCGGCATCAACGGCTACTACCTCGTCAGCAAGGGCGAGAAGACCCCGTACCGGCTGAAGCTGCGTTCGGCGTCCTACAACAACATCCAGGCGCTCGCCGTGCTGCTGCCGGGGACGCTGGTGGCGGACATGGTGGCGATTCTGGGGTCGTTGTTCTTCGTCGTCGGAGACATCGACAAATAGCGCCGAGCATCGACCAACAGCGACCAGCAGGGCGCATTACGGCTCTTGGAGCGGGTCCGGAATTCCAACCGGCCGCACGAGCCAGCCGAAGTCACCGAGTCCGCCGGTCGCGGTGAGTTCGGCCGCCTCGCCGGCGCCCGCGAGGGCACGGACGTACGCCGCGGGATCGGTGGAGGCCAGCGTGAGCGGGGGGCGCGCGCCTGTGACGCCGAGGGCGCGCAGGGCGGCGCGTTGCGTGAGCAGGCGTGCGCCGGGCAGTGCGCCTGCGGTATTGGCCGCCATCGCTCCCACTCCCGCTTCCGCGCAGGCGTCCAGCGCCACATGTGCCGTGATGTCGCAGGAACCGTCCGGCACGGGTGCCGTCTCGCGGCCCTCGCGGAAGCCGGTGAGGGTGCCGAACGGGGGGCGCGTGTCCCTGGTGTGCGCGTAGTCGACGGCGATCGCGAGTCCCCGGTCGACGGTGGCGACGGCGGACGCCCAGGCCGTGTCCCTGGGGAGGCCGATCTCGGCGCGCAGCCCCTCCTCGGGCGCCTGTGGCCACCACCGGGTGAGCCACGCGGCCTCCGCACCGGAGAGGGGCTCCCCGAGCCGCTCGGTCCCGTCCTCCCGTACGAGCACGAGCCGCGGTACGCCGGCGGCGTCCACCTCGGCCACCTCCACGGGCACGTTGTCCAGCCACTCGTTGGCGAACAGCAGCCCGGTGACGCCCTTCGGGGGCTCGGCGAGCCACTCGACGCGGGGATCGAGCCCTACGGGAGGGTCGGCGATCTCGACGCCGTACGCACGCACGCGTGCGGCCACTTCGGCGGGCAGCGCGGCGAGCACGCCGGTCACCAGCTCACCGCGGCCGGCGGCCAGGTCCACGAAGCCCAGCGCGGCCGGCCGGTCCAGCGCCTCGTCCACCCGGCACAGCAGCCGCGCCACGGCGCCCGCGAAGAGCGCTGACGCGTGCACGGACGTACGGAAGTGTCCGGCCGGTCCCTCGGGCCCGCGGTAGAAGCCCTCGGGCCCGTACAGGGCGTCCTCGGCCGCCGCCCGCCAGCCGCGCCACCGGCCCGTGGTGTCTTCCGTCACGCGGTCAGACTAAGTGCACAGGACAACGGGGCCTCCACCTTGGGGAGTACGCGGGACGTATACGGATCGGTCCTCCGGTTGACCCCCGCACACTTCACGCGTCCCTACGCTGGGTTACGTGCAGCGCCTCTACGACTTCCTCCGCAGACACCCGACATGGGTCGACACCTTCTGGGCTGTCTTCCTGCTGGGGCTGAGCGGCGTGAGCATCGCGAGTACCAGCTACGCGTCGGGCCGTCACGGGACGGCGCCCGGGGCGATCGCGGCGTCCGCCGTCATGTGTGTGGCGATCGCGCTGCGCCGCCGCTGGCCCGAGAAGATGCTCGTCCTGGCCGGGGCGACGGGCCTCGCGCAGCTGGTCCTCGGCATCGAGCCCGTGGTGGCCGACTTCGCCATGCTGGTGATCGTCTACACCGTCGCCGCGATCGGTGCCCGCTGGGCCTCCCGCTTCGCCCTGGCCGCCGGTCTGTCCGCGGCGACCCTGGCGCAGATCCGCTGGCCGCAGGAGCACACCAGTTCCCTCGGGCTGATCGCGCTGGCGGTCTTCCAGACGGTGCCGTTCGCGCTGGCCTGGGTGCTCGGCGACTCGATGCGCACCCGGCGCGCGTACTTCGCGCAGCTGGAGGAGCGCGCCGCCCGGCTGGAGAAGGAGCGCGAGGCGCAGGCGAAGGTCGCCGTCGCCGCCGAGCGCGCCCGGATCGCGCGCGAGCTGCACGACGTGGTCGCGCACAACGTGTCGGTGATGGTGGTCCAGGCCGACGGCGCCGCCTATGTCCTCGACTCCGCGCCGGACCAGGCGAAGAAGGCCCTGGAGACGATCTCCTCCACCGGCCGCCAGGCCCTCGCCGAGATGCGCCGCCTGCTGGGCGTGCTGCGCACCGGCGAGCACAAGGAGGCCGGCGAGTACGTTCCGCAGCCGGACGTCGAGCAGATCGACGACCTGGTCGAGCAGTGCCGTACGTCCGGACTGCCCGTCGACTTCAAGGTCGAGGGCACCCCCCGTCCGCTGCCGAGCGGCGTCGAGCTGACGGCGTACCGGATCGTGCAGGAGGCGCTCACCAACACCCGCAAGCACGGTGGTCCGAACACGGGCGCCAGTGTGCGGCTGGTCTACTTCGACGACGGCCTCGGGCTGCTCGTCGAGGACGATGGCAAGGGCGCCCCGCACGAGCTGTACGAGGAGGGCGGCGTCGACGGCCAGGGACATGGTCTGATCGGTATGCGTGAGCGGGTGGGCATGGTCGGGGGCACCCTGGACGCGGGCCCGCGTCCAGGCGGCGGCTTCCGCATCAGCGCGCTGCTGCCGCTGAAGCCCGCGCACTGAGGTGTCGTACGCCGAGTAGTGACACCTGTAACGAATTGTTGAACGACCTGTTGAACCAATTGTTGAACGATCCTGTTGACGGAACGGAAGAGGACCCGATGGCGATCCGCGTGATGCTCGTCGACGACCAGGTGCTGCTGCGCACCGGGTTCCGGATGGTGCTCGCCGCCCAGCCGGACATGGAGGTCGTCGCCGAGGCGGGCGACGGCGTCGAGGCCCTTCAGGTGCTCGCCGCGACCGCGGTCGACGTGGTCCTGATGGACGTCCGTATGCCGAAGCTGGACGGGGTGGAGACCACCCGCCGCATCTGCCAGGGCGAGAACCCGCCGAAGGTGCTGATCCTGACCACCTTCGACCTCGACGAGTACGCCTTCTCCGGGCTGAAGGCCGGTGCCTCCGGCTTCATGCTCAAGGACGTGCCGCCCGGCGAACTCCTCACCGCGATCCGCTCCGTGCACAGCGGGGACGCCGTGGTGGCGCCCTCGACGACCCGCCGCCTCCTGGACCGCTTCGCCCCGATGCTGCCCGCCACCGGAAAGGAGCCCCGGCACAAGGAGCTGGAGCGCCTCACCGAGCGCGAGCGTGAGGTCATGATCCTCGTCGCCCAGGGTCTGTCCAACGGCGAGATCGCGGCCCACCTGGTGCTGTCCGAGGCGACCGTGAAGACCCACGTCGGCCGCATCCTGACGAAGCTCGGCCTGCGGGACCGGGTGCAGGTGGTGGTCCTGGCGTACGAGACGGGACTGGTGCGGGCCGGCGGCCACGGCTGAGGAGACCGCCGACGAGCTACGGCGGTGGTACGGCGGTGCGGCTCTATGGGACCGCTGTTCGTCCGGGACGCCTATCTGAGGATGCCCTCCGGCTACCTGAGGATGCCCTCCAGGAAGTCGCTGCCCAGGCGGGCCACCATCGTGACGTCCAGCTGGTGCAGGACGTAGCGGCCGCGGCGGCGGGTGGTGATCAGGCCCGCCTTCTTCAGGACGCCGAGGTGGCGGGATATCTCGGGGGCGGTCATACCGTGCACCTGGGTCAGCTCGCTGGTGGTGAACGCGCTGCGGGCCAGGCTGCGGCACAGGCGCATGCGGACCGGGTGGGACAGCGCGGTCATCCGCAGGGTCAGCTGCTCCAGGGAGGTCGATGCGGCGAGCCTGGGGGTGTTGTGCACGGGGTAGTGCACGACGGGCTGCCAGCCGTACCGGTACAGGACCGTGAGATGCGGCCGGCCCAGGGCCGTGGGCACCAGGAGGAGGCCGCCGTCCTGGGTCGCCGTACGGCCGGTGCCGAGTTTGTCGATCGTGATGCGGGTGGCGCTCTCGTCGAGGGTCACCGCGGTGGACATCGACGTCAGCGCCTCCGCCAGGCCCTTGCGGCGCAGGAGGTCCGTCTTGTGGCGGGCGTCGGTGGCGAGTTGGTGCTGCATCCGGGACCAGGTCTCCGCGAAGAACGCCTCGTCGCAGTCCTCCAGGAACTGCCGCAGCCAGGCCCTGGTCCGCGGCGGGTCGGCCAACAGCCGCTCGGTGAACGCCAGTTGATGCGGGCCGCGCGCGGCCGCCTGCTCCAGGGCGCGCCGCCGGATCCCGGCGTCGGTGAGCGGGCCGGGCCCGCCCGTGCTGTACGAGGTCGCGCAGGTGGTGAACTCCATGGCCGCGTCCACGAACTGCTCGTCCGTCAGCTTGTCCAGCAGGTCCAGCTCCTCGGCGAGCGTGGTCCCGGGGAGCGTGCTCCGGCCCGGGATGCCCGCGTACGGGAGGAACAGGTCGGAGAACGTCGACCGCCACAGGAAGTCGGCCTCGCACATCCGGTCGGCCAGATGCGGGTCGAGCCGGGTGGTGACGCCGGTCACCCAGCCCTGGAGGCCGGGATGGTGCCCCGGCTCGGACATCGCGTGCAGCGCCATGCACAGCTCGCCCAGGGGTGAGGGCGCGAAGGTGATCCGCTCCTGCCGCAGCCCGGTGATGTCGATGTGCACGCTCATGTCCCCAATCGTGCACCCCGCCACTGACAACGCCCCCCTCGTTTGACGGCGCCCGTCAATCGACGCGACAGCCACCGGGCGGCGGCGCAGCCTGGAGACATGAGCATCACCCAGCAGTACCTCCTGGACACCTACCGCGCCCAGCGGCTCGGCGAGACCCCGCCGCCCCCGCCCGGCACCCACGACTGGCGGACCGCCCGCGAGCTGCGCGGCTACTGGCAGTTCCGCGCGGTCGTCGCGGAACGCCCGGCTCACGGTCGGCTACGGCGGGCCCTGGGCCGCCTGTTGCACCCGCACCCGCGTTCCGCCTGCTGACACCACTCGACAACACCCGAGGCCGCGTTCCGCCGCTGACGTCCGAGGGCGCCGCGATCGCCGTCTCCTAGCGGGCCGTCTCCTCCTTCAGCCGGACCACGAAGTCCGCGACCGCCGCCTTCACGTCGTCGGCCGTCCACTCCAGGCCGGCGGCCCGCACGTAGACCTCGGTGACCGCCAGGCCCGGACCCTTCGCGTCCCAGGCGCCGGCGAAGAGGGCCGTCCTCGTCTCCTCGGCCTGCCGGATCGCGGCCTCCGCGACGGCGTCGGGGTCGTACGGCAGCCAGACCTGGAACTCGTTCGTGTGCGGCTGCTCGGGGTGGACGCGCATCCAGGGCACCCCGGCCGCCGCGAAGCCCTCGCGCAGCGCCTCGGCGACCACGCGCGCGTGGGCCACGTACGCGGGCAGCCGGGGCAGCTCCCGGTCCAGGCCCGCGAGTGCCGTCAGCGCGGTGGGGAACTGCTGGAAGACCATGCCCCCGTAGCGGTGCCGCCAGGTCTTCGCCTCGTCGATGAGGGTCTTCGGGCCGACGAGCGCGGCGCCGCCTAGGGCGTCGAGGGACTTGTAGAACGACACGTAGACGCTGTCGGCGAGGTCGGCGATCTCGTCGAGCGGGCGGCCGAAGTGGGTGGCGGACTCCCACAGGCGGGCCCCGTCGAAGTGGACCACCGCGTCGCGTTCGTGCGCGGCCTCGACGACGGCGGAGAGTTCCTCCCAGGAGGGCAGCACGAAACCGGCGTCCCGGAGGGGCAGTTCGAGCATCAGCGTCCCGAAGGGCTCCGGGAAGTCACGCACCTCGTCGGCGGTCGGCTGCCGGGGTTCGCTCGTCACATGGACCGGGCGCAATCCGCTGACCTGGCTGAACGCGTCCCGTTCGTGCACTTCGGGATGGGCGAGCGGGTGCAGGGCGACGGTCGGGTTGCCGGTGCGGCCGGCCCAGCAGCGCAGGGCGACCTGCTGCGCCATGGTGCCCGTGGGGAAGAAGGCCGCGGCCTCCTTGCCGAGCAGTTCGGCGACCCGCTTCTCCAGGAGCTCGACCACGCCGCCGCCGTACAGGTCCGACGTCTCGTCCAGGTCGTACAGCTCGGCCGCCTCCTGTACGAAGGCGAGCCGTTCCCGGAGCGTGCCCAGGAAGCCGAGGCGGGCAAAAGCGCGCTCCGCGCTCCGGTTCGCGCTGGTCCGCCGTTTGCGGCGCTCCAGGATCCGTTCCTCGTCGGTTATGGACTCCGCTCCCCGCTCGCCCTGCTCCGCCTGCTCTTCGCCTTGTTCCGCCGTATCGCTCATGCTCCGGATGATGCCTGGCGCGGGTCCGCGGGAGCATCCGGATTTCCACAGGCTTTCCCCCACTGCGCTGCTGTGTGACAACCCACAGCCTGTGGACAACCGGACGCCCCTCGAACCGATCGCGTTAACATGACGAGAAATCGTCCGGTACCCGGAGCGGACTGGAACGGGAAGGCCGCCGTCGCGTGAGTACATTCCAACAGCCAGAGCCCAAGGACCGCCCCGCGCGGCTCGCCGTCGGTGTCGTCGGCGCCGGCCGGGTGGGCCCCGCGCTGGCCGCCTCGCTCCAACTGGCCGGGCACCGCCCGGTGGCCGTCTCCGGAGTGTCCGACGCGTCCAGGCGACGGGCCGCGCTGATGCTCCCCGACGTGCCGGTCGTCACGCCCGCACAGGTGCTGGAGCGCTCCGACCTGGTGCTGCTGACCGTCCCGGACGACGCCCTGCCCGGGCTCGTGGAGGGCCTCGCCGACACCGGGGCCGTACGCCCCGGGCAGCTGCTCGTGCACACCTCCGGGCGATACGGCGCGAGGGTCCTGGACCCCGCTCTGCGGGTGGGCGCGCTGCCGCTGGCCCTGCACCCCGCGATGACCTTCACGGGCACTCCGGTGGACGTCCAGCGGCTCGCCGGGTGCTCCTTCGGGGTCACCGCGCCCGAGGAGCTGCGGCTGGCCGCCGAGGCCCTGGTGATCGAGATGGGCGGCGAGCCCGAGTGGATCGCCGAGGAGAGCCGCCCGCTGTACCACGCGGCCCTCGCGCTGGGCGCCAACCACCTGGTGACCCTGGTCGCCGAGTCCATGGAGCTGCTGCGCACGGCCGGCGTCGAGGCCCCCGACCGGATGCTCGGCCCGCTGCTGGGCGCAGCCCTGGACAACGCGCTGCGCTCCGGCGACGCCGCGCTCACCGGCCCCGTCGCGCGCGGGGACGCGGGCACCGTCGCCGCGCATGTCACCGAGCTGCGCAAGCACGCCCCGCAGACTGTCGCCGGCTATCTGGCGATGGCCCGCGCGACCGCCGACCGGGCGCTGGCCCACGGGCTGCTGAAGCCGGAACTCGCCGAGGACCTCCTCGGGGTGCTCGCCAACGGCGCCGAGGGAGATGCCGGATGACCGCCACCCTGCTGCGCACCGCCGACGAACTGCACGCACGCACGCGTGCGGGCCGTCGCGTCGTCGTGATGACGATGGGCGCCCTGCACGAGGGCCACGCCACGCTGGTCCGCACGGCGCGCGGGATCGCCGGACCGGACGGCGAGGTCGTGGTCACCGTCTTCGTGAACCCGCTGCAGTTCGGCAAGGGCGAGGACCTCGACCGCTATCCGCGCACCCTGGACGCCGACGTCAAGATCGCCGAAGAGGCGGGCGCGGACGTCGTGTTCGCGCCCTCCGTGGACGAGGTCTATCCGGGCGGCGAACCCCAGGTACGCATCTCGGCGGGCCCCATGGGCGAACGCCTGGAGGGCGCGGTCCGCCCCGGCCACTTCGACGGCATGCTCACCGTCGTCGCCAAGCTGCTGCACCTCACCCGCCCCGACGCCGCCCTGTTCGGCCAGAAGGACGCCCAGCAGCTCGCCCTGATCCGCCGCATGGTGGGCGACCTGAACTTCGGCATGGAGATCGTCGGCGTGCCGACCGTGCGCGAGGCCGACGGCCTGGCCCTGTCCAGCCGCAACCGCTATCTGTCCCCCCGGGAGCGGCGCACCGCGCTGGCGCTCTCGCAGGCCCTGTTCGCGGGCCGCGACCGGCACGCCGCCCAGGAGGCGCTGCGCGCCCGGGCCCGCGAGGTGCCCGCAACGCACGCGCGTGCCGAGGCGCTCAGCGCCATAGGGGAGTCCCGCGCGGCGGCCGACGCGCACGCCGTCGCCAAGGCCGCCCCCGGCCCCGGCAACCCGGCGTCCGTCCGAGCCGCCGCCCGCCTGGTCCTCGACGACGCCGCCCGCCTGGACCCGCCGCTCGTCCTGGACTACCTCGCCCTGGTCGACCCGTCCGACTTCACGGACGTCGAGGAGGACTTCACCGGGGAGGCCGTCCTCGCCGTCGCCGCCCGGGTCGGGACGACCCGGCTGATCGACAACATCCCACTCGCTTTCGGAACCTTCGGAGCCGCCTCGTGACCAGCACAGGCATACGCCCGCCCGTCGCCCACCACCACCCTCAAACGAGAGCGCTACGCGCTCGCCCCCGCTTGTATGCCCCCGCCCCAGGATGGTCCATCGACGCGGACGTCGTGGTCGTCGGCTCCGGTGTGGCCGGCCTGACCGCGGCGCTGCGCTGCGAGGCGGCCGGGCTGCGGACGGTCGTGGTCACCAAGGCCCGCCTCGACGACGGTTCCACCCGCTGGGCCCAGGGCGGCATCGCCGCGGCCCTCGGGGAGGGCGACACCCCCGAACAGCACCTGGACGACACCCTGGTGGCGGGCGCGGGCCTGTGCGACGAGGAGGCCGTACGGATCCTCGTCACGGAGGGCCCCGACGCCGTACGGCGGCTCATCGAGACCGGTGCCCACTTCGACGAGTCCTCCGAAGGAGGACTGGAGCTGGGCCGTGAGGGCGGCCACCACCGCCGCCGTATCGCGCACGCCGGCGGCGACGCGACCGGCGCCGAGATCTCCCGGGCCCTTGTCGAGGCCGTACGCGCGCGCGGCCTGCGCACGATCGAGAACGCGCTCGTGCTGGACCTCCTGACGGACGCCGAGGGCCGTACGGCGGGCGTGACCCTGCACGTCATGGGAGAGGGCCAGCACGACGGTGTGGGCGCCGTGCACGCGCCCGCGGTGGTCCTCGCGACCGGCGGCATGGGGCAGGTCTTCTCGGCGACCACCAACCCGTCCGTGTCGACCGGCGACGGGGTCGCCCTCGCCCTCCGCGCGGGCGCCGAGGTCTCCGACCTGGAGTTCGTGCAGTTCCACCCGACCGTGCTGTTCCTCGGCGCGGACGCGGAGGGCCAGCAGCCCCTCGTCTCCGAGGCGGTCCGCGGCGAGGGCGCCCACCTGGTCGACGCCGACGGCGTGCGCTTCATGGTGGGCCAGCACGAACTCGCCGAGCTCGCGCCCCGGGACATCGTCGCCAAGGGCATCATGCGGCGCATGCAGGAGCAGGACGCCGAGCACATGTTCCTCGACGCCCGGCACTTCGGCGCCGCCATGTGGGAGCACCGCTTCCCGACGATCCTCGCCGCCTGTCGCAGCCACGGCATCGACCCGGTCACCGAGCCCGTCCCGGTCGCCCCCGCCGCCCACTACGCCTCCGGCGGCGTCCGCACCGACTCCCGGGGCCGTACGACCGTCCCCGGGCTGTACGCGTGCGGAGAGGTCGCCTGCACCGGTGTGCACGGCGCGAACCGGCTCGCCTCCAACTCCCTCCTCGAAGGCCTCGTCTACGCCGAGCGCATCGTCGCCGACATCACCGGGAGCCGGACGGAGAACGCCCTGCACGCGCGCGTGCCCCAACCGGTCCCGCACCCCCAGAAGCCCGCGCAGCCGCTGCTCGCCCCCGAGGCCCGCTTCGCGATCCAGCGGATCATGACCGAGGGCGCGGGCGTCCTGCGCTCCGCCGACTCCCTCGCCAGGGCCGCCGGACAGCTCCAGCGGCTGCACACCGACGCCCGCGACGCCCTCGACGAGAACGGCAAGACCGCCGAGCCCGGCGTCGACACCTGGGAGGCCACCAACCTCCTGTGCGTGGCCCGCGTGCTGGTCACCGCCGCCGCTCAGCGCGAGGAGACCCGCGGCTGCCACTGGCGCGAGGACCACGCCGAGCGCGACGACACCGCATGGCGCCGCCACATCGTCGTACGGCTGAATCCGGACCGCACGCTGGCCGTACACACCACGGACACCGCAGACTTCCCCCCGACCCGGCAGCACCGTCCTCAGGAGCAGTGACAGAAGTGAGCACCCACGACCTTCCCCTCGCCGACAGCGGTGGCTGCGGCGACGGCTGTGCCTGTGGCGCGGGCGCCGACGCGGAGGCCGCAGAGTACGCAGTGTGCGGTCTCGACCCCGCCCTCGCCGAGCTCTTGGCCGACGCCGGACTCGACCCCCTGGAGGTCGAGGACATCGCCAACGTCGCCATCCAGGAGGACCTGGCCTACGGCGTGGACGTGACGACCGTCGCGACGATCCCTGAAGAGGCCGTCGCCACCGCCGACTTCACCGCGCGCGAGGCCGGTGTCGTGGCGGGCCTCAGGGTCGCCGAGGCGGTGGTCTCCGTGGTCTGCACGGACGAGTTCGAGGTCGAGCGGCACGTGGAGGACGGCGACCGCGTGGAGGCCGGACAGAAGCTCCTGTCGGTCACCACACGCACGCGTGACCTGCTGACCGCCGAGCGCAGCGCGCTCAACCTCCTGTGCCGTCTCTCCGGCATCGCGACCGCCACGCGCGCGTGGACCGACGTCCTGGAGGGCACGAAGACGAAGGTCCGCGACACCCGCAAGACGACGCCCGGGCTGCGCTCCCTGGAGAAGTACGCGGTCCGTTGCGGCGGCGGCGTCAACCACCGCATGTCCCTCTCGGACGCGGCCCTCGTCAAGGACAACCACGTGGTCGCCGCGGGCGGCGTCGCGCAGGCCTTCAAGGCCGTACGGGAGGCCTTCCCGGACGTGCCGATCGAGGTCGAGGTCGACACCCTGCACCAGCTCCGCGACGTCCTGGACGTCGGCGCCGACCTGATCCTGCTGGACAACTTCACGCCCGGGGAGTGCGCGGAGGCCGTCGGCGTCGTCCACGGCCGCGCCGCCCTGGAGGCCTCGGGCCGGCTCACCCTGGAGAACGCCAAGGCGTACGCCGACACCGGGGTGGACTACCTCGCCGTGGGCGCCCTGACCCACTCCGCGCCGATCCTGGACATCGGCCTCGACCTCCGTGAGGCGCAGTAGTCATGCTCCTCACGATCGACGTGGGCAACACGCACACCGTCCTGGGGCTGTTCGACGGCGAGGAGATCATCGAGCACTGGCGCATCTCCACCGACGCGCGCCGCACCGCCGACGAACTCGCCGTACTCCTGCAGGGCCTCATGGGTATGCACCCGCTCCTCGGAGAAGAGCTGGGCGACGGCATCGACGGCATCGCGATCTGCGCCACCGTCCCGTCCGTCCTGCACGAACTGCGCGAGGTGACCCGCCGCTACTACGGCGACGTGCCCGCCGTCCTCGTCGAACCGGGCGTCAAGACGGGCGTCCCGATCCTCACCGACAACCCCAAGGAGGTCGGCGCGGACCGCATCATCAACGCGGTCGCCGCGGTCGAGCTCTACGGCGGTCCGGCGATCGTCGTCGACTTCGGTACGGCGACCACGTTCGACGCGGTCTCCGCGCGCGGGGAGTACATCGGCGGTGTCATCGCCCCCGGTATCGAGATCTCGGTCGAGGCCCTCGGCGTGAAGGGTGCCCAGCTGCGCAAGATCGAGGTGGCCAGGCCACGGAGCGTGATCGGCAAGAACACCGTCGAGGCGATGCAGTCGGGCATCGTCTACGGGTTCGCCGGCCAGGTCGACGGCGTGGTCAACCGGATGGCCAAGGAACTGGCCGACGACCCGGAGGACGTGACGGTGATCGCGACCGGTGGCCTGGCCCCGATGGTCCTGGGCGAGGCCTCGGTGATCGACGAGCACGAGCCCTGGCTGACGCTGATCGGCCTCAGGCTGGTCTACGAGCGGAACGTCTCGCGGATGTGACCCGGTGCCCGGCGCCGGGCGAGGCTGCCTGCCGCCGGGCCCCGCCCGCGCCGCTCACGCGCGCGAGGTGCCGCCGCCACGTGCGCCCACAGGATGCCGCCGCGCCCCGACGACGGCTGCCGTGCGGGCGACGGAGCCGTAGCAGGGCCGTGGCGCGGCTGCCGGATACGCGGCGGAGCAGCCGCTGGCCGCCCCGGGCGAAAACCCCGCGCCACACCCGCCCCCTATGTCGAATTTGTCTGATTAGCGCGTATCGTCGCCGCATGCCCACGCCATACGGATCCCGAGGCGGCATGGCGTTCGGTGCGGAGGAGCTGCGTGTGCTCCGTCGCGCCCTCGCCCTCGCCCTCCAGCCCCGAACCGCCTCGGCCGAGGACGTCCAGGACTGTCTCCGGCTCGCCGAATCCCTCGACGAGGCGGTACGCGAGGGGGTCCGGCTGCGCGCCTTCCTGGTCGCCGACCTCGCCCGGTACCGCGCCGCCCTGCCCGGCACCACCGCCGGCTACCTCACCCTGCTGGAGGAGGCGCTCGGCGCCGGATACCGCCCGGACGTCGACGACCTCTCCGCCCTGCGGGCGCTGCGCGGAAACCCGTCCGCGGCCGCCCTTCTGGACCGCTGCCTCACTCTCGCCGAACAAGACGTACGCGCGCGGCTCGCCCGCCGTACGACCGTTCGGCCCGCCCCGACCGTCCCCGCCTCGCGCACCCGCCTCCTGGCGCTCCCTGGAGGCCTCTCAGGGGGCCTTTCCGCAGCGAGCGGGGAACCGGCCGGGGAGGATGCCAAGGAGCCCGTACGCAAGCCCCTGGAGCGGCCCGGCGAGCGGCCCACGCCGACGCCGGCGCCCGTGACGCCGAAGCCGTCCCGGCCCGTCCCGACCCCGGGCGAGGTCTTCCCCCGGCGCAAACCGGCACAGCCGCCCGCGAACCCGCCGCAGCAACTCGCCGCCGGCTGAACCCGACCCCGCCCCCTCCTCCTTCGGGCCCGTGGCTACTCTGGAGGACATGGACTATGTCTCCGCGCTCGTGCCCCCGGTCGTCATGGCCGTGTTCTTCATCGGACTGATCCGGGTCATCGTGAAGACCCAGGGCGGGGCCATGAAGGCCAAGGAGGACGCGGCCGTCGACGCCGCCATCGCGCGCGCGGAGAGCGCCCGCCAGGCCTCTTCGGCCGCCGACGCCTGAACCTTCCGCTTTCCGCGGCGCCTTCAAGGGCGTACGACTCCCGCACGCGTGCGCGTGCTTTCCGAGTCGTACGCCCTTTTTGTTCCTTTTCCACTATGGTTCTGAGCTGTGCCTCGCCCATTGGGAGAACTCGAAGACTCGGTCATGACGCGGGTGTGGAAGTGGAACCGCCCGGTGACCGTTCGGGAAGTCCTGGAAGACCTTCAGCAGGAACGGTCCATCGCGTACACCACGGTGATGACCGTTTTGGACAATCTCCATCAGAAGGGCTGGGTGCGTCGTGAGGCGGAAGGCCGGGCCTATCGATATGAGGCGGTCTCCACACGGGCCGCCTACTCCGCCGCCCTGATGAACGACGCCTGGTCCCAGAGCGACAACCCCGCCGCCGCTCTCGTCGCCTTCTTCGGCATGATGAGCGACGAACAGCGTGAGGCCCTGCGCAGCGCCGTACGCATCGTCCAGGGACCGGAAACACCCGAACCCGCGGATGGCGTCCAGAACCCCGGCTCCGCGCCCTCGGGCGGCGGGCGATAGCGTCCGCTCATGTCAGAGCACCCCGAAGTCACCGCGAAAGCCATCACCGTCCGGCGGGCCCGGACCGGCGATGTCGACGCGGTGCGCCGACTCCTTGACGCCTACGTCCGCGGTCGCATCCTGCTCGACAAAGCGACGGTGACTCTTTACGAGGACATCCAGGAGTTCTGGGTCGCCGAACGGGACGACAACGCCGAGGTCGTCGGCTGCGGGGCACTGCATGTCATGTGGGAAGACCTCGCGGAAGTCCGCACTCTCGCGGTGAAGCCCGGGTTGAAGGGCGCCGGCGTGGGTCATCAGTTGCTGGAGAAGTTGCTGCACACGGCTCGCTGGCTAGGTGTTCGTCGCGTTTTCTGTCTCACCTTCGAAGTGGACTTCTTCTCGAAGCACGGCTTCGTGGAGATCGGTGAGACACCCGTTGACACCGATGTCTACGCGGAGCTGTTGCGTTCCTATGACGAGGGCGTGGCGGAGTTCCTCGGTCTCGAACGAGTGAAACCGAACACCCTGGGCAACAGCCGGATGCTTCTGCATCTGTGATCGCGGCGCTCAATTCGGTCCGGTCGCCCTGCCCAGGTTCCCTATGTCCGAAACGCACATCTTTCTGGAGGGGGGAGCTCACTCCGTCTCTCCCAGGGGTTTGTGTTTTTCCAGCAAAAGCGGTTTGCTTTCCGACGTACTGCAGTACTGCATATAACAGGGGACGGCGAAACGGCGGACGCCGCAGACCCCAGGCCCGCAAGTAATCGATGAAAGGAAATCCGGTGGCACAGAAGGTTCAGGTCCTTCTTGTCGATGACCTCGACGGCGGCGAGGCGGACGAGACGGTGACGTTCGCGCTGGACGGCAAGACGTACGAGATCGATCTCACCACCGCGAATGCGGACAAGCTCCGTGGACTTCTCGAGGCTTACGTGAAGGGCGGGCGCCGTACCGGTGGCCGCGCTTCTGGCGGTCGCGGAAAGGCACGCGTCGCTACCAGCGGCAGCCAGGACACCGCGCAGATCCGCGCGTGGGCCAAGGAAAACGGTCACGAGGTCAACGACCGCGGCCGTGTTCCCGCGCTCATTCGCGAGGCCTACGAGAAGGCCAACGGCTGAGCGCACGAGCGCCGCAGCCGTACCCGGTGGCACTGTGTGGCCACCGTGTCCACAAGTCGTACGAGATCAGGGGCATGTCCAACGCCCCCCACGGCCGGCATTGTCGGCAGCGAGGCCTCGACCTCGCACCCCGGCTCGGGGGGTCGCAGCCATACGGCGGCCCCCTGCAAGGGACCCGGGCGACCCGCGGGAAGCGGCTGCCCCTTCGCGGGCCCCGCTCCGGGCAGCGGCGCCTTCACGGGCCTCGCCCCAGGGAATGACGGCGCCTCCATGTGCCCGTCCGCGCCGAGCGCCACCAGATCCAGCGCCGGCGCCAGAGCGCCCCACTCCAGCCAGTCCAGCAGCCCCGGAAGTTCCTCCGCGCTGCCCGCGGCCACCAGCAGCCGCATCCGGTCGCCCCGTACGGCCACCGGAGAGTCCGGGCCCAGCCGCCACAGCGCCGCGACGCCGGCCTCGACCGGCACGTCCAGGACGTCGAAACGCAGGCCTGTCACGAGCCGTAGCGGCTCTCCGGGCACCGTGCGCCACCCCAGTTCGTTCTCGTACCAGTGCCGCTGTCGGTCGTCCGGATCGAGCGGGCGGCGGGGGAGCGGGACCGTGGTGAGAGGGGGGATTGTGCCAACCATGCCAAGAGCAACCGCCGAAGCGGGCCGAGAGTTACGCTGGGTGGTCCAACGAATGCGCTGGGTACGGGAAAAGGGGGCGTTCGGGGGTGCGGAGCGGCGCAACGTTGTTCGCCCGTAGCGGAGGGAACGGGTGCGCTCGGCATGGAGTGTCAGTCCGTGCGGGTAAGACAATCCCTAGTGGGAGGGGGCGACACGCAGAAAAGGCCGTCTCACGTTCGCCATCGGCGTACTCCTGGTGAGGGTAACTGCCTGGCCTGCGGGAACATCGTCTCGCACCATCAGGTTGGAGCAGATGTCGGCGTTCGGGTTCAGGAGGCAGTGTTGGTTCTCGGTCCGGTGTCGGCAGTTGGAATGAGCGGTCCCCGCTTGCGGGACTAAGCTGCGGAAGGACAGGGAGGGGAGCGTCCCCTTACTGCCTGACCGCTCTGAGGAGCGATTAACGATGTTCGAGAGGTTCACCGACCGCGCGCGGCGGGTTGTCGTCCTGGCTCAGGAAGAAGCCCGGATGCTCAACCACAACTACATCGGCACCGAGCACATCCTCCTGGGTCTCATCCACGAGGGTGAGGGTGTCGCCGCTAAGGCCCTGGAGAGCCTCGGGATTTCGCTCGAGGCGGTCCGCCAGCAGGTGGAGGAGATCATCGGGCAGGGGCAGCAGGCCCCGTCCGGGCACATCCCCTTCACCCCCCGTGCCAAGAAGGTCCTGGAGCTGTCGCTCCGCGAGGCTCTTCAGCTGGGCCACAACTACATCGGCACGGAGCACATCCTGCTCGGCCTGATCCGCGAGGGCGAGGGCGTCGCCGCCCAGGTCCTGGTCAAGCTGGGCGCTGATCTCAACCGTGTACGGCAGCAGGTGATCCAGCTGCTCTCCGGTTACCAGGGCAAGGAGACCGCCACCGCCGGCGGCCCTGCGGAGGGCACCCCCTCGACGTCCCTGGTCCTCGACCAGTTCGGCCGGAACCTCACCCAGGCCGCTCGTGAGTCCAAGCTCGACCCGGTCATCGGGCGCGAGAAGGAGATCGAGCGGGTCATGCAGGTGCTGTCCCGCCGTACGAAGAACAACCCGGTCCTGATCGGTGAGCCCGGCGTCGGCAAGACCGCCGTCGTCGAGGGCCTCGCCCAGGCCATCGTCAAGGGCGAGGTGCCCGAGACCCTCAAGGACAAGCACCTCTACACCCTGGACCTCGGCGCGCTGGTCGCCGGCTCCCGCTACCGCGGTGACTTCGAGGAGCGCCTGAAGAAGGTCCTCAAGGAGATCCGCACCCGCGGCGACATCATCCTGTTCATCGACGAGCTGCACACGCTGGTCGGTGCGGGTGCCGCCGAGGGCGCCATCGACGCCGCTTCGATCCTGAAGCCGATGCTGGCCCGCGGTGAGCTGCAGACCATCGGTGCGACGACGCTGGACGAGTACCGCAAGCACCTGGAGAAGGACGCCGCTCTTGAGCGCCGCTTCCAGCCCATCCAGGTCGCGGAGCCGTCCCTGCCGCACACCATCGAGATCCTCAAGGGTCTGCGCGACCGGTACGAGGCGCACCACCGTGTCTCCATCACGGACGAGGCGCTGGTGCAGGCCGCCACGCTGGCCGACCGGTACATCTCGGACCGCTTCCTGCCGGACAAGGCGATCGACCTGATCGACGAGGCCGGTTCCCGGATGCGCATCCGCCGGATGACCGCGCCGCCGGACCTGCGCGAGTTCGACGAGAAGATCGCCGGCGTCCGCCGCGACAAGGAGTCCGCGATCGACTCGCAGGACTTCGAGAAGGCCGCCTCCCTCCGCGACAAGGAGAAGCAGCTCCTGGCCGCCAAGGCCAAGCGGGAGAAGGAGTGGAAGGCCGGCGACATGGACGTCGTCGCCGAGGTCGACGGCGAGCTGATCGCCGAGGTCCTCGCGACCGCCACCGGCATTCCCGTCTTCAAGCTCACCGAGGAGGAGTCCTCGCGCCTGCTGCGCATGGAGGACGAGCTCCACAAGCGGGTCATCGGCCAGAAGGACGCCGTCAAGGCGCTCTCGAAGGCGATCCGTCGTACGCGTGCGGGCCTCAAGGACCCGAAGCGTCCCGGTGGTTCGTTCATCTTCGCCGGCCCGTCCGGCGTCGGTAAGACCGAGCTGTCGAAGGCCCTCGCGGAGTTCCTCTTCGGTGACGAGGACGCGCTGATCTCCCTCGACATGTCGGAGTTCAGCGAGAAGCACACGGTGTCGCGTCTCTTCGGTTCGCCCCCCGGTTACGTGGGCTACGAAGAGGGCGGTCAGCTGACGGAGAAGGTCCGCCGCAAGCCGTTCTCGGTCGTCCTCTTCGACGAGGTCGAGAAGGCCCACCCGGACATCTTCAACAGCCTTCTGCAGATCCTGGAGGACGGTCGCCTGACCGACTCCCAGGGCCGGGTCGTGGACTTCAAGAACACGGTCATCATCATGACGACCAACCTCGGCACGCGGGACATCTCGAAGGGCTTCAACCTGGGCTTCGCGGCCACGGGTGACACGAAGTCCAACTACGAGCGCATGAAGAACAAGGTCTCGGACGAGCTCAAGCAGCACTTCCGCCCCGAGTTCCTCAACCGCGTCGACGACGTCGTCGTCTTCCCGCAGCTCACGCAGGAGGACATCCTCAAGATCGTCGACCTCATGGTCGGCAAGGTCGACGAGCGCCTCAAGGACCGGGACATGGGCATCGAGCTCTCCTCGGCCGCGAAGGAGCTCCTCTCCAAGAAGGGGTACGACCCCGTCCTGGGCGCGCGTCCGCTGCGGCGCACGATCCAGCGCGAGATCGAGGACACCCTCTCGGAGAAGATCCTCTTCGGCGAACTGCGTCCCGGTCACATCGTGGTCGTCGACGTGGAGGGCGAGGGCGAGGCGAAGACCTTCACCTTCCGGGGTGAGGAGAAGTCGGCGCTTCCGGATGTTCCGCCGATCGAGGATGCCGCTGCTGGTGGCGCGGGTCCGAATTTGAGCAAGGAGGCGTAAGGCTCAGCGGTTTGGGCTTTACGGCTGGGAAGGGGTCGGTGCTTTTGGGCACCGGCCCCTTTTGCTTGTTCGGGGGTGGGGTCAGAGGCGGTCGTCGGTTACTTCGGCGGTGGGGAAGATTTCTCCGTACCTGCTGTTGAGGTGGGTCCTTCTGCCGTATGTCCTGATGGTGACCCAGCGCAAGTTCGGGAGGCGGGTAGCCAGGGTCCGGAGCTGGTCAGCGGTGTCCTGTGCGGCCAGGTCGAGGGATTCGACGGAGGGCAGTTCCGGCATCGTATGCACGGCATAGCGGTCGAGGGATGTGTTCAGGGTGAGGTGCCGCAGGGTGGGCAGGCGGCTCACTTCCCGCCAGTCCGTGGCGCTCAGGGACGCTATTGGACGGCCGAGGTTGAGGGTGGTGAGAGTCGGCCATTGCTCCAGGCCGCGCAGGCCGGCGGAGTCGAGAGTGCTCCCACCCAAGTACAGGTACTCCAGCGGCGCGGCGAGCGGTAGACAGCCGAGAAGGCTGCCCTCGATTTGCTGGTTCAGGGAAAGCCGGGTGAGCGCGGACAGGGTGTGCAGACCTGTCGTGCGCCCGATGTGTAGGCATGTCAGGTCGGTCAGGGGCATTTTCGACAGGGCCAGCAAGGAGTGGACGTTGACGCAGTTCTGAAGCCGCAGCTCGGTCAGGGATCGGAAGGCCGGCAGTTCATCCAGAGTGAGCAGTCCGGAGTTCTGGTCGAGCAGCAGGCCCTTGACCGAGTCCGGATCGTCGACGGCATCGATGATTTCGGTTAGCGCGGTTGAACCATCGATCGTCAGCCTGCGCCACGGGCGCATCAGCCGCAGTGCGCGCAACTGTTCCTGGGACGTGCACCGTACGAAGAGATCGTCGTCCCGGAGCAGATGGTCGAGCACCTCGACGGCGTACTCCCGAGCGTCGAACCGGTCCCACGTGCCCGCGAGTTGGCGTCGTACGTCGAGGGACGGATGGTCGCGGAAGCGTCGTAGCACCGCCAGGGCGCCGTCGGGTTCCTCGGCGCCCAGGACCGAGGCGGTGACCGTGACGCAGTGGGCCTCTCTCGGGGTCAACCCTGCCGGGCCCGGGAGGAGTTCCAGGACGAGTGGTCCGGCCTTCGCCAGTGCGTGCGCGTCCTCCGTCGTGCGCGGCGGAACCAGCGCAGCCGCGCGCGTCTCGACCTCCGACCGCACCGCCGGGTCCAACGCCGTCGCATGCTCCAGGCACGCCAGCGCGAGGAGCGTCAGTCGGGGCTGGTCGTAGGACAGCAACTTCCGCAGGAGCACGACCCGTTCGCGCGGGCGGGCGTGGGCGACCGCCATGCGGATGACGTCTTCCCACTGGACGTCCTCCGCGCGGCTGAGGAGGACGTCCAGGTGGCCCTCCTCCACGGCGTAGCGCGCGCCCAGGTAGTCCTGGAAGGTGCGGTGGACGAAGTCCGTCACGCCCTGGGCGGGTTGTCGGAGCAGGCCGCTGCGGAGCATCAGGGTGCGCAGGACAGTGCCCGCGTCCCCTTGCCCCGCCGCCGATGCCACCGTCGGCAGACTGCGCTCCACGATGCCCTCGGCCGTCTCCACGTCCATCTCTGTACGGCCGCTCAACACGAGGGCGTACGCGAGGCGTTGAAGGATCTCCAGCTGAGCCTCCTCGCTCAGCTCGGCCCCTTCCAGCGCACCCATACCCCGCTCCCGGTCCCGCCGAGCCAGCAGCATCGTCAGGGCGGCGTCGTACAACTCCTTGCGGCCGGTGGGGAGATAGCCCCGGCGTTCGCGGTGCAGGGCGCAGATCAGGCCGCACATAAGGGGGTTCGTGGCGAGCCGCGCCAAGTCCCTTTTCGTGCGCAGGGAGTCCAGGAGCGAGCCTTCGTACTCCGGGGCCTGGGCCGCCGTGTGCCAGCGTTCGACGAAGGTCTTGATCTCCGGGCGGCGCATGGGGGCCAGGGTCAGTTCGCGGAAGCCTTCGGGGGCCAGCCAGTCGGGGCGTACGGCCGTGGGGCGGGAGGTGAGGAGCCAGTGGTTGCCGGGGAAGGCGCGGATCAGGGACAGGAGCCAGTGGCGGGTGCGGTGGCGGTCGGCGGACGGGATCTCGTCCAGGCCGTCGACCAGGACCAGGGCGCGGCCGGCGGTCAGGACGCGTTCCGCCCAGCCCTCGGGTGGGGTGTGGGGGCAGCCGGTGGCGGTCAGGAAGGCTGCGGGGGAGGGGAGTTGGCCTGCGCGGATCAGGGTGCGCAGGGGGAGGACGTACGGGATGCGGTCGCCGTCGCTCGCCGCTGTCACCGCGAGCCACTGCACCAGCGTCGTCTTGCCGGAACCCGCGTCGCCGCGCAGCAGTACGCGATCGTGGGCCAACAGGGCTTCCTCGGCGGGGAGTTGGACGGTGAAGGCGGAGCCGGGGTGTTCGCCGGGGAGGTGCCGTTCCCTCCGTCGCGGTCGCCTCCAGGCTCAGGTAGGACACTTCGAGGGGCCAGCGGTCCGGGGAGTCGCGCAGGTCGATGCCGTAGATGGTGATGTGGTTGTGGCGCTCGGCGACGTACGGGAGGTAGCGGCGTTCGAAGGCGCGGTCCTGGAACCCGGGGCGGGGACTGCGCGCGATCAACTCGTCTACGCGGGCGATCAGTTCGGCTTGCGTGCGGGCCTGTTCCACCAGGGTGCGGGCCACGAACGTGGAGCGGCGGGTGAAGAACTCCAGGATCTGGAGGCAGGCCCACGCGGTGGCGTTGTCGAGGAAGTGGCGGGAGTCGGTGGAGAGTCCGGCGGTCGTCGGGGTGCCGTGTGCCAACTGCCTTGCCAGTTCCCGGTGTCCGAGGCTCACCGCCTGTACGTCGTCCATGTCCAGGTCGCCGAGGGCCAGCAGCCTGCGGGCCAACGCATCGGCCACGGCGGTCTGTTCGTCGGGTGGGAAGGGGGCCTCGCCGGGGGAGTCCACGGCCCGCGCGACCAGGTGGTCGGCGAGCTTGTGGACGTCCTTCTCGGTCAGCGTGCGCTTCTCGCCCTTGAAGGACACCAGGTTCGACAGCCGTACCGGTCTGTCGACCAGCCCCGCGCCGGGCCCGTCCGCCACGAACAGTCTCTTCACCAGCGGCGCGATCAGGCTGGACGCCAGTTTGCCGCCGAGTACCGCGGGCTCCATCCGCCACCCCCGTAGCCGTTGGGAAACGGATGGAGCCTATCGACGATCAGGCGATGGCCGTGCGACTAGGACAACTGGCCGTCGTAGTCAGGCAGTTTGAACGTCTTCTCGGCGTGGCCGCCCGACAGGTCGGTGGCGCTGTTGCCGATGTTCGCGATGATCGTGTAGCCCTTGTTCTCGATCGCGGTGCGCTGGGCCGTCTTGTAGTCGGCGACGTCCTTGAAGAGGTCGAAGAGGCCGCGTACGTAGAGGCCGTCGACGTCGTAGCCGTCGTGTTCGAGGTTGTACTCGGTCGGCAGGTAGATGATGCCGGGGCGGGCCGTGACGAAGAACAGCGAAACGCCGTGCTCCTGGGCGTACTTGGCGACCGCGAGGACCGGCTTGTTGGCGGGCTGCGGCCAGCTGAAGCCGAAGTCGGTCTCCAGGGTGGTGTTGTCGATGTCGAAGACGATCGCCTGCTTCTCACCGGGCTTGGTGGCCGCGATCCGCTGCTTCAGGTACGGCAGGGCCTGGTTCATCACCGTCTGGCAGTCGGTCTGCCAGGTGGCGTAGTCGACGGTCGCGGTCGCGGCGGTCGTGGTGGGGCTGGTCGCCGTCGCGGCCTCTGCGGGGACGGTCAGCGTGGCGAGGGCGGCCGCGGTTACGGCGACTATGGCGGTACGGCGAGCCCAGGGGCGTCGTCTCGTCATGGGGGTGGGGGTTCCTCTCACGTATGTGCGCTGCCGGTGCGGAAGGCATGCTCGCGGGCGAGGGTGGCGTGAGGGGAACCGTAAGGTTACTGGACGGTAGGTGTATAGAGGCCGACCCGATCCGAAACGGCCCGCCGCGAGTAGTGCCGGTCACATTCCCCGTACCGGCGATCACCCCGGCCGGTGACAAGCCGCACAGGCGATTCGGTCCCTACTAGGGGAGGTAGTCGCCCGTCCCGATCGGGGCAAAAGGGACTTTCTTCTTGAGGTTGGTGGAACCGAATGACCGATTTCGCCGTCCGGGGGGTGGAATCGTGACACATGGGCTGTCTGTCAAGAAGTCTGAAGTTTTGTGGTGAAGTACTAGGTTCCGTCGTAGAAGGGGGGTTTGGGGGTCCGCGGGGTCCGGGGTTACCAATGAACGTGCCATCCGGCGGCCGTATGTGTCCGGGTGGCTTTTCTGTCCCCGTCCCCCGTGAGGTTTCGATGTTCCAGCGCGCCACGTCCCGCTCTTCCCGTACGTCTTCGCTCCGCACCCGTGTGGCCGTCCTGGCCGTCGGACTGGGGGCCACCGCCGTGCTGGGCACCGGGGTCGCGAGCGCCGCCACCGCGAGCGTCGCGCCGAAGACGGTCAGCGCCAAGACCGCCGCCTCCTGGATCGACCCGGTGAAGAAGTACACGCTGTCCGCGAGCTTCGCCCAGGCCGGCAGCATGTGGCAGTCCACCCACAGCGGGCAGGACTTCGCCGTGGCCAGCGGTACCAACGTCATGGCCGCGCACGGCGGGACCGTCGTCAAGGCCGGCGGCAACGGCGCCGGTGACGGCGCCGCGTACGGCAACGCCATCGTCATCAAGCACGGCAACGGCACGTACTCCCAGTACGCCCACCTCTCGCGCATCGACGTGAAGGTCGGCCAGGTCGTCAGCACCGGTCAGCACATCGCGCTGTCCGGCAGCACCGGCAACTCCAGCGGCCCGCACCTGCACTTCGAGATCCGTACGACCGCCAACTACGGCTCGGCCATAGACCCGGTCGCGTTCCTGCGCGGCAAGGGTGTCTCTGTCTGAGAACGCCCAGGGCTTCTACGGCCCCTACGGCTGTTTCGTGCCCGCGTGGGCCTGCGTGATCATGTCGGTGGCGACCTCCAGGACGGCCTTGCGCTTGTCCTCGGGGTCGCCTTCGAGGTCCTGCACGGCGAACATCCCGGCGTGCAGTGTGAAGATCGCGCTGAGGGAACGGACCTGGTCGACCAGGCTCGCCCCGGGGTCGATGACGATCTCCCGCAGGCCGCGCATCCGCTCCTTGAAGCGCTCGCCGATGCGCAGGTCCCGTACCGTCGCCTGGTTCTCCTGCATGAAGCGGAACAGCGGGGTCGCGCCGTCGAGCGCGTCGCCGTAGCGCCGTACGATCTCCTGCTTGGTCTCCAGGGTGTGCGGCTGGCCGCGGCCCCACTCGATCAGGTCTTCTATCGGCCGGGTCAGGTCCTCGAAGATGCTGACGAGGATCTCTTCCTTGGTCTTGAAGTGGTAGTAGAGCGCCGCCTTCGTGACGTCCAGGTGCTCGGCGATCTCGCGCAGCGAGGTCTTCTCGTAGCCCTGCTCGGCGAAGAGTTCGAGCGCCACGTCCTGGATGCGCTGGCGGGTGTCTCCGCGACGTTGCCGCTTGGTGCCGTCCATGGTGCCGCCCATCCGTTTCATGCTCCAGCAAACTTACTTGACGCCCGGCTAGTTACGGGTCTACTTTCCCTGAGTGTAGTCAACTAGCCGGGCGGCAAGTAAGTAGCCGGCCGGGGCAGTACAAGGGGAGTGGGAACGATGGCGGACACACAGACAGTGGACACCGGTCCGGGGGAGACCGAGAAGCAGCCGAAGAGCGTGCGGGTCGTCCTGCTCGCGCTGATGATCACGATGATGCTCGCGATGCTCGACAACATGATCGTGGGTACGGCGATGCCGACGATCGTCGGTGAGCTGGGCGGGCTGGAGCACCTGTCGTGGGTCGTGACCGCGTACACGCTTGCCACGGCCAGCTCGACGCCCCTGTGGGGCAAGCTCGGCGACATGTACGGGCGCAAGGGCGCCTTCATGACCTCGATCGTGATCTTCCTGGCCGGTTCCGCGCTCAGCGGCATGGCGCAGGACATGGGGCAGTTGATCGGGTTCCGGGCCATCCAGGGTCTCGGTGCCGGTGGTCTGATGGTCGGCGTCATGGCGATCATCGGCGACCTCATCCCGCCGCGTGAGCGGGGCAAGTACCAGGGCATGATGGCCGGCGTCATGGCGCTCGCGATGATCGGCGGACCGCTGGTCGGCGGTACCATCACCGACAACTGGGGCTGGCGCTGGTCCTTCTACATCAACCTGCCGCTCGGCGTCATCGCGCTCGCCGCGATCAGTGCCGTACTGCACCTGCCGAAGAAGCGGTCGCAGGCGCGGATCGACTACCTGGGCGCCGGGCTGCTGACCGTCGGCATCACCTCGATCGTGCTCGTCACCACGTGGGGCGGCTCGCAGTACGCCTGGAGCTCCGCGCGGATCATGGAACTGATCGGGCTCGGTGTGGCCTCGCTCGTCGGGTTCGTGTTCTGGCAGACCAAGGCCGCCGAGCCGGTCGTACCGCTGCACATCTTCCGCAGCCGCAACTTCACCCTGATGGCGATCATCGGCTTCATCACCGGTTTCGTGATGTTCGGTGCGACGCTCTTCCTGCCGCTGTACCAGCAGTCCGTGCAGGGCGCGTCCGCTACGAACTCGGGCCTGCTGCTTCTGCCGATGCTCGGCGCGATGCTCGTGACCTCGATGGTCGCGGGGCGGGTGACCACCAACACCGGTAAGTACAAGGTGTTCCCGGTCGTCGGCAGCGTCCTGATGGGTGTCGGTCTGTACCTGCTGTCCACGATGGACACCGACACGACCCGGGTCATGTCCGGTGTGTACATGGCCGTCGTCGGTCTCGGCATGGGCTGCCTGATGCAGATCACCATGCTGGTCGCGCAGAACAGCGTGCAGATGAAGGACATGGGTGTCGCGTCCTCCACGAGCACCCTGTCCCGGACGCTCGGTTCGTCGTTCGGTGTCGCCATCATGGGTGCGCTGTTCAACAACCGGGTGCAGGACGTCATGACCGAGCGGGCCGGTGCGCTGGGGTCCAAGGTGACCGAGCAGTCCGCGACGCTGAACGCGGCGAGTCTGGCGAAGCTGCCGGCGGTGGCGCGTGAGGCGTACCAGCACGCGGTGTCGGCGGGTATCCACTCCGCGTTCCTGCTGGGGGCTGTGGTCGCGGTGGTCGCGATGGTGGCCGCGGTGTTCGTGAAGGAGGTTCCGCTGAAGGGGGCGGGGCCGGATGCGCCCAAGCCTGGCGAGGACGCGGAGTCGGCGGCGCCGGTGTCGGTCGTCGAGGCCGTCTGATCCGCCGACAGTGAGCTGAAGGTCCCCCGGCTGGTGTCCGCCCCGGGGGACCTTCTTTGTGTGTACGGCTGTGGGGCGTGGGGGCGGCTGTGAGGCGTGCGGGCGGCTGTGACGCGTGGGTTTGGCTGGGGGTCGTGCGTTCGCCTGTGGGTTGTGCGTTTGGCCGCGGGTCCGTTGCCGGGGGCTCTGCCCCCGGGCCCCCGTATCGGCCTGAAGGGCCTCGTCCTCAAACGCCGGACGGGCTAAATTTGTGTGCCTGTGTCGGGGAGTGTCGGACGGGCTGAATTCGTGCGGCGGTGTTGGGGAGTGTCGGACGGGCTGAATTTGTGGGCCTGTGTTGGGGAGCGCCGGACGGGCTGAATTTGTGGGCCTGTGCTGGGGAGCGCCGGAGCGGCTGAATTTGCGGGCCGGTGTCAGGAAGCGCCGGAGCCGCTGGATTGGTCGGGCCGGTGTCGGTGAACCCCGGAGCGGCTGGATCGGCGTCGCCGCGCCCCGGAGCGGCCGGGTCGGTCGGACCCTTGTCACCACGTCCCGGAGCCGTCGGATTCATCGGCCCGGTGTCGATGTCAGTGGGCCGTGCCACCATCGATCGCATGGACAAAATGCGGCAGTTGCGTCTTGCCAAGGACGCCATGGACCGGGACTGGGCCGAGCCGGAGTTCGACCTGGGTGCGGTGGCCGCGCATGCCGGATATTCGCGGTACCACTTCATACGGGCCTTCAAGGAGGCGTACGGCGAGACGCCCGGCCAGTATCTGACGCACCGGCGTATCGAACGGGCCGAGGAGATGCTCCGTAGCGCCGATCTCTCGGTGACGGAGATCTGCAATCTGGTCGGCTTCAGCAGCCTCGGTACGTTCTCGGCGCGGTTCAAGGCGCGGACCGGGCTGACGCCGAGCGAGTACCGGACCAAGCACGTGGGCCGCGGGGCCGCGCTCATCCCCGGGTGCTACGCGATGCTCTGGGCCGGCGGTTTCCCCACCGCAACTTTGAAGAAGCGTCGCGCCGCCCGCCCTGCCTACGGTGATGAGCAGGAAGCAGCCTCACTCGATTCACCCGAATCACCTGACTCATCCGACTCATCCGACAGGAGTGCGGCGTCATGATCCAAGGCTTGGGCATCGCCACCGTGTGGACCTTCGACCAGCAGCGCAGCAAGGCCTTCTTCACCGAGAAACTCGACTTCGAGGTCCGCGACGAGATCTCGATGGGCGACATGCAGTGGGTCACCGTGGGCGCCAAGAACCAGCCCGGCGTCGCGCTCACCCTGATGAGCCTGGACGGTCCGGGCCTCGACCCCGAGTCCGCCGAGGCGCTGAAGAAGCTGATCAGTAAGGGCGTGCTGGGTGCCGGGGCGTTCACTACGGACGACTGCCGCGGTGACCACGCGACCTTCAAGGCGCGCGGGGTCGAGTTCCTCCAGGAGCCGACCGAGCGGCCGTACGGCATCGAGGCGATCTTCCGCGACGACAGCGGCAACTGGTACTCGCTGACCGAGCGCAGCGAGGAGCTGGACCTCTCGAAGGACTTCGGATGAGCCCGGAGCCGGTGACGGAGGTCGAGCCGGACCACACGGCGGTGCGGGTCGCCCTGTGGCGGGCCCTGCACGTCCAGGCCGATCCGCCGCCGCATGTCATCGAGGACGAGGTCGGGCTGCGGCTCGCGGACCCCGGGGACGACTGGCGGGAGCGTCCCGACATGGACGTCGAGGCCACGCGCCGCGTCCGTGCGTCGATCGTGGCGCGGGCCCGCTATGTCGAGGACGTGGTGGAGGAGCAGGCCGGGCGGGGCGTCGACCAGTACGTCGTGCTCGGCGCCGGCCTGGACACCTTCGCCCAGCGGCGACCCGAACTGGGCGCGAAACTAACGGTGTTCGAGGTCGAGCAGCCCGGCACACAGGCCTGGAAGCGACGGCGGCTGACGGAACTGGGGTACGGCATCCCGGACTGGCTGCGGTTCGTGCCGGTCGACTTCGAGGGCGACTGGTGGGGGCAACTGGCCGCCGCCGGGCTCGACATGGGGCGGCCCGCCGTGGTGGCCGCGACCGGCGTGACCATGTACCTCACCCTGGACGCGATCACCACCATGTTCCGCCGGGTCGCCGGTCTCGCCCCGGGCTCCACCCTGGTCACCACGTTCCTACGACCCGTGGACGACGTGGAGCCGGAGCAGCGCGCGCAGTTGGAGGTCGCGGTGCGGGGCGCT
This sequence comes from Streptomyces sp. NPDC058469, assembly GCF_042721125.1. Lineage (NCBI taxonomy): Bacteria > Bacillati > Actinomycetota > Actinomycetes > Kitasatosporales > Streptomycetaceae > Streptomyces > Streptomyces sp. NPDC058469. The sequence continues at coordinate 26,707 of NZ_JBHXME010000049.1, read as the reverse complement.
CGTGCCGCGGGCACACCGTTCCTGAGCTTCTTCACCCCGGAACAGATGCTGGCGCTGGGCCGCGAGTGCGGGTTCCGGGAGGTACGGCACGTACAGGCCGCTGAGCTTGCGGAGCGGTATTTCGGGGGCCGGGTGGAGGGGGCTGCGCCGTCTCGGGGGGAAGAGGTGATGGTGGCGAGTACGTGAGGGGACCGATGCCCAGGGGACCGATGCCCAGGGGACCGGGGTCCATGGGTCTGGGGGACCAGGGGGCCGGGGTCCGAGTCCCGAGTCGTCCCGGCACTGAAAGCCCTACGGCAGCATCGGATAGCTTCCCGTACTCGTCGGCGCATGCTCCGGCAGCCACAGCACGGCGACCGCGCCCTCCGCCGGAATGTACTCCGGCGCGCCCGCAGGCCGTACGTTGCGGAAGGTCAGGCGGGCGCCGAGGACGCGGGCCTGGCCGGCCGCGATGGTCAGGCCGAGGCCGTGGCCGTGGCCCGCGCGGTCCTTGCTGCCGGTGCGGAAGCGGCTCGGGCCCTCCGCGAGGAGTTCCTCGGGGAAGCCGGGGCCGTGGTCGCGGACCCGGATGACCCGGCCCTCGACCGAGACCTCGATCGGCGGCTTGCCGTGCCGGGCCGCGTTGGCGAGCAGGTTGAACAGCACGCGCTCCAGGCGGCGCGGGTCCGTGGTGACCTCCGACTCGTGCACGACGTGCACCACCGCGTCCGGGTCCTTCGCGAGCACCCGGCGGCTCACGAACTCGCCCAGCATGAGGTCCTGCAACTCGGCCCGCTCGGACGCCCCGTCGAGCCGGGCGACCTCCAGCACGTCCTCGACGAGCGTGCGCATCGCCTTCGCGCGGTCCAGGACCAGCTCGGTCGGGCGGCCCGGCGGCAGTAGTTCGGCCGCGGTCAGCAAGCCCGTCACCGGAGTGCGCAGCTCGTGCGCGATGTCCGCCGTAACCCTTCGTTCCGCCTCAAGTCGCTGCTGCAGCGCGTCCGTCATCGCGTCCACCGCGCGCGCGAGGTCGTCGGTCTCGTCCCGGACGACCCCGCCGATCGCGTCCCGCACCCGTACGTCCGTCTCGCCCTTGGCGACCTGGTTCGCCGCGGCCGCCGCCTTGCGCAGCCGGCGCGAGAGCTGGCCGCCGATCAGGACACCGAGCGCACTGCCGCCGAGCACGGCCGCGATCGAGCCGATCACCAGGGCCTGGTCGAGATCCTTGAGGATGTCCGTGCTGCGGTCGGTGAACCCGGTGTGCAGGGACATCACATGGCCGTCCTTGAGCGGCACGGCCGCCCAGATGTCCGGCACGCCGTGCGGCCGGTCGGTGACGTACGTCGCCCGGCGGCCCTCCTCGACCTTCTCGCGCAGCGCCGGCGGCAGGCTCGGGTCGTCGATCTTGATGCTGGGGAAGTTCGGCCGCCCGGACAGCTCGTAGTTGCGCTGTGCGATCTGGACGCGCTCGTCCGATAGGTCGCGCGCGTTGTCCAGCATCGAGACCCGGGCCGCGTTGTGCACGACCAGGCTGAGCGCGATCGCGACCAGCGTGCCGACCAGCGCGATGGCCGCGCTGAGCTTCCATCTCAGGCCCGTACGGATACCCGCTCTGTCCATGAACGACGGGACCCTGCGCCGTGAATTCCCCCGCATACCCCTGCTCAGGCCTTCAACTTGTAGCCGAAACCGCGGACCGTCTCGATCCGGTCCTGGCCGATCTTCGTCCGCAGCCGCTGCACATGGACGTCCACGACCCGGGTGTCACCGCCCCAGCCGTAGTCCCACACCCGCTCCAGCAGCTTGTCGCGGGACAGGACCGTGCCCGGCGCCGACGAGAACTCCAGCAGCAGCCGCATCTCGGTCGGCGTCAGCGCCACCGGCTGCCCGGCCTTGCGCACCTCCATGCCCTCGGTGTCGATCTCCAGATCGCCGAAGGTCAGCACCCCGCCGCCGACCGGGGCCGCCGCCGCGTCGGTCGTACGGTCGCTGCCGCTCGCGTGTCCGAAGCGGCGCAGTACCGCGCGGATCCGGGCCACCAGGACGGCGCCGTCGAAGGGCTTCGTCACGTAGTCGTCCGCTCCGGCTTCCAGGCCGAGTACGACGTCGATCGAGTCGGCGCGCGCCGACAGCATGATCACCGGGACCGTCGACTCGTCCCGGATACGGCGGCACAGGCTCACCCCGTCCAGGCCCGGGACCATCACGTCCAGCAGCGCGATGTCGGGGCGGTCCGCCCGGAACGCCTCCAGGCCCGACAGCCCGTCGGGCATGGCGGTCACCGCGAAGCCGTCCCGCTCCAGGGCGAGTTGGGTGGCCTCGCGGATGACGTCGTCGTCCTCGACGAACAGGACGTGGGTCTGGTCTGCCATCCCGGTGCTCTCAGTCCTCGTGTGGGTCGTTCTCAAGCATGGGACGCCTGGGGTGGCGTCCGCGTTCACTGAAGCATCGGATCGGGGCGCCCGATCGGTTCAGTTCCGACCGGTTCGGTTGCGACGAGGCCGGTTCCGATCGGTTCAGTTCTTGCTCGGGGCGGGCGAGGCGTCGCCCCCGACCGCGTTGCTGTACTCGTTGTGGGTGCTGTACTCCTGGACGAAACGGCCCGAGGTCCAGCGGTACGTGATCACGTTCTCCCCGGAGGGACTCGACACCGGGTCGCCCTTCTCGTACACCTGCTTGGTGACGACCAGATCGCCGCGGTCTATCTCCGCGTAGACCGGGGGTTCCTCGGCCTTGAACACATTCTCGTACGTCCCGCCCTTGTCGCGATACACGTACGAGCCGATCCCCACCGCATCGCCGCAGGTCATCACGTTGACGACGACGTCGTTCGCGGTGCTTCCGGTCAGCTCGCCGTACGACACGTCAACCGCGTACTCGTCGGCGACGCACGGCTTCAGCTCGTGCTTGACCGCCGCCGAGACCTTCGGGTCGTCCATGACGAGTTTGACCGCGTCCACGTGGTCGTCGACGGTCGCGGAGGGGGTCGGTGACGCCGCTTCCGCCACGCCCGCCACCGAGTCGGAGTGTGCCGGGCCCTCGTCACGGGCGCCGGTGCCGCCCGTGGCACAGCCGGACACCAAAAGGGCCAGGGCGGCGAGCACGGCCATCGCCGTGAACGCCGCCTCCAGACTCCCGCGCACCCTCCCGGGCCCGGGGGTGTCCCTCGGGCCGGACCTCGGCGGGTCGTGGCTCGGGCCGGGCACAGGGGTGTCGTCGCTCAGGCCGCGCAACGCTCCCGCTCCTCACGCTCCAGCGCGCGTGCGTCCAGGTCGCGGGCCTCCAGCTCCTCCCGGAGCCGGGCGAGCGCCCGGTGCAGCGTGCTCTTGACCGTCCCGGCCGACATGCCCAGGGCAGCGGCCGTCTCCTCCGTGGACATCTGCTCCCAGTGTCGCAGGACGACCACACTGCGCTGCTTGGGAGCGAGAACTTTCATGATGTCCATAAGAAGCGCCCGGTCCGCGTGCTGCTCGGTCGCGTCGTCGACGCTCGCGTCCGGCAGCTGCTCGGTGGGCACCTCTTCGAGCTTGCGGGCCCGCCACCACTCGGTCCGCGTGTTGATCATGACGCGGCGCAGGTACGCGTCCGCCAGGCGCTTGTCCTCGATGGTCTCCCAGCGGCCGTACGTCCGTACCAGCGCCGTCTGGAGCAGGTCCTGGGCGTCGACCGGGTCCGGCACCAGCCGGCGGGCGCTGCGCAGCAGCGCGTCCTGTCGGGTGCGGACGTACTCCTCGAATTCGAGCACCTCGCCCTGCGCCATGATCAACCGCCTCCATCCCCGTTTCCGACCCGCCTGCTGCCGGTTGTCCTCTGCTGCTGTCCCGCCGGTCTGCGGTACACAAATGAAGTTACGGAGGGGTTGTCACGGCACTGTGCGGAGCAGCCTGCGGGGAGCGCTCGGCTGTCCGTCGGTTGTGTAACGGAAGTAGGTCCGGGGTAAGGGGGGTGGGTTTTTGGGGCGGTTATGGGGTGTTTTGCCTGTCGGGACGGAGCTGCGGGAGTGTTGCGGGAGCTGGGTGTGGGCTGTGGGGCGGGGTGGGTGGAGGGCTTTGTCTGTGAAGTGACCGTGCGTCAGGTCGTGTCAGGTTGTTTCAGGTGCGGGTCGCGGGGAGTCGGTACAGGCCGTCGGGGAGGGGTTCGACCAGGCCGTCGGACACCAGGCCGTCCAGGGCCCTGGCTCGCTGCACCGGCTCGTGCCACACGCGGTCCAGTGCCGACTGCGGGACGGGGGTGTGCGCTTCGCGGAGTACGGCCAGGAGCTTGCCGCGGACCTGGCGGTCCGTGCCGGCGTACGTCTGGCCCCGGCGGGCCGGGCCCTCGTGTTCCGGCTTGCCGGCGAGGTTCCAGGCGCACTGGGCGGAGATGGGGCAGCGGTGGCAGGTCTCGTTCTTCGCCGTGCAGACCAGTGCGCCGAGTTCCATGGAGGCTGCGGCCCAGCGGGCTGCGGTGTCGTCGTCCTGGGGGAGCAGGGCGCGGGCCAGCTTGCGTTCGGCGGCGGTGGTGGCGTTCGGGGGGTACTGGGTGCCGGTGACCGCGCGCGCGAAGACCCGGCGGACGTTCGTGTCGAGTACGGCGTGGCGTTGGCCGTAGGCGAAGGACGCCACGGCCGCGGCCGTGTACTCGCCGATGCCGGGCAGGGCGAGGAGTTGGGCGTGGTCGGTGGGGACGTCGCCGCCGTGGCGTTCCGTTATGGCGGTGGCGGCGCCGTGCAGGCGGAGGGCGCGGCGGGGGTAGCCGAGGCGGCCCCAGGCGCGGACGGCTTCGCCGGGGGCGTCCTGGGCGAGGTCGGCGGGGCGGGGCCAGCGGGCCACCCACTGTTCGTAGACCGGGAGGACGCGGTTCACCGGGGTCTGCTGGAGCATGAACTCGCTGACCATCACGCCCCAGGGGCCGGCGTCTGGGCGGCGCCAGGGGAGGTCGCGGGCGTTGTCCTCGAACCAGTCGATGACGGGGGTGTGGAGGCGGGCGCCTTCTCCTCCGTCCGGTGTGGTGGCGGATGTGGTGTGCGGGGGTTTCGTGGGCGCAGTCATGGCCGTTCGATCCTGCCATGTGCGGGCGGTTCGGCGGGTGCGGGTGCGTGGGTGGTTCGCCGGCCGTTTCGTTGTGGGTCGGTGCCGCGCCGGGGGGTGTCCGCCCTCGGAACGGCGCGGAATCGGTTGCTCAAGAATGTGGCGGTGTTGACGCGCCAACCGCTGCGGGCGGACACCCCCCGACACGTCACCTTCGCGCCGTACGCGGGTGGCGGGCCGCTCCGCCCAACTCCGTTACCGGGATGATGATCCGGAAAAGTTGGGGCTGGGGCGGCGGGTGGGGCGAGGTAACTCCCCGATCTCTCGTACAGTTTGCGCCGTGGGATCACTGCGCAATCCGGTCGGGCCGCTTCCCTCCTCCATCTATTGGCGACGGAGGGTCCTCATGGTGTCCGTGGTCGCCTTGTTGGCGCTGCTGATCACCTGGATCGTCAACTCCGGTGGCGGGGGCGGCAAGAACGGTGCGGACGGGTCGAAGAACGGCAAGACTCCCGCTCCTACGATCACTGCCGGGCCGTCGGGATCGGGTCCCGCCATCAGTCAACACCCGGGCGGGCGTGATGACTCGGGCGGCGCGAGTAGTTCGAGCGGGGCGAGTGGGTCGAGCGGGGCGAGTGGGGCCAGTGGTGGGGGCTCCGGGTCTGGCTCCGGCTCCGGTGGGTCCAGTGCCGGGGCGGGTGGCAGTGGCAGTGGCTCCGGTGGTGGGGCCAACGGCGGTAGTAGTACGGGGACTACGGTTCCTGCCGACTCCACGCTTCCCAACTGCACTGCCGGCGCTGTGCAGTTGAGTCTGCGGAGTCTGCACAACTCGTACTCGCCGGATCAGACGCCTACGTTTGTGCTGACCGCCAAGAACTCCTCCGGCAGTGACTGCAAGGTCGATCTCGGGCCCAAGAGTGCCGTGTTGACCATTACGGAGGCGGGGGGCGGGTCCGACTTCTGGTCCTCGGCCGACTGCCCGAAGAGCTCCGCGAGTGTCTACTACCGGGTGTCCGCCGGGAGCAGCGTCACGTACACCCTGAAGTGGGACCGCAAGCCGAGCGCGCCCGAGTGCGCGACGCCGGCTGCCGGTTCGGCCGGGGCCGGGACCTATCTGGTGGAGGCGCAGGCCTCCGGGTTCGCCAAGGCGCAGACCTCGTTCGTCCTGGCGAGTGACTGACGGGCTGTTTTCGTCAGACGTAGCGTTCCAGGATCGAGGACTCCGCCAGGCGGGAGAGGCCCTCTCGTACGCTTCTTGCCCTTGCCTCTCCTACGCCGTCGACCGTCTGGAGGTCGTCGACGCTTGCTGCCAGGAGTTTTTGCAGGCCGCCGAAGTGCTCCACCAGGCGGTCGATGATCGCGCCGGGGAGGCGCGGGACCTTGGCCAGGAGGCGGAAGCCTCGGGGGGAGACCGCCGAGTCGAGGGCCTCGGGGGAGCCGGTGTAGCCCAAGGCGCGGGCCACGGTGGGGAGTTCGAGGAGTTCCGCGTGGGAGAGGGCGTCGAGTTCGCCCAGTGCCTCGTTCACCGTGCGGGAGCGTTTGGCCGTGGGCTCGGGGACGTAGTCGCGCACTACCAGTTCGCGTTCCGGTTCTACGCCCGCGATCAACTCCTCCAGCTGGAGGGCGAGTAGGCGGCCGTCCGTGCCCAGTTCGAGTACGTACTCGGCGATCTCCGTGGCGATCAGGCGGACCATTTCCAGGCGTTGGACCACTGCCGAGACGTCTCGGACCGTCACCAGGTCCTCGATCTCCAGGGCCGACAGCGTTCCCGCTACCTCGTCCAGGCGGAGCTTGTAGCGCTCCAGGGTGGCGAGTGCTTGGTTCGCTCGGGACAGGATTGCCGCCGAGTCCTCCAGGACGCGGCGTTGGCCGTCTACGTAGAGGGCGATCAGGCGCATGGACTGAGAGACGGAGACCACTGGGTAGGCGACCTGTTTGCTTACGCGGTCCGCCGTGCGGTGGCGGGTGCCTGTCTCTTCGGTGGGGATGTTGGGGTCCGGGACCAGTTGGACGCCTGCTCGGAGGATTTTGGAGAGGTCCGAGGAGACGACGATGCCGCCGTCCAGTTTGCAGAGTTCCCGTAGGCGCGTGGCTGTGAACTCCACGTCCAGGATGAAACCGCCTGTGCACATCGCTTCGACTGTTTTGTCGGAGCCGAGCACGATGAGTCCGCCCGTGTTGCCGCGGAGGATGCGCTCCAGGCCGTCGCGCAGGGCCGTGCCGGGGGCCACGGCGCTCAGTGAGGCGCGCATCAGGCCATCGGCACCGGAGCTCCCGCCGGACTTTCCGGGAGCTGACGCCCGGTCGTTGGCTGCCACTGCACTCCTCCGGTCGCAGGTTTTTCTGGTGCTCGCGTTCCGCACACTCTGTTCGTACGGACGGGCGAGACCAGGGCAAAGTCTACCGGCGGTCCTCGGCGTCCCGTGGGGCCTCTCGCTTACGGGACCTTGGAAGGACCCGGAGAGCGTCTCCTATGTCGGCCACTTCGATGACCTTCATGCCTGCGGGGATCTTGCCCGGGTCGGTCGGAACCAGGGCGTGGGTGAAGCCCAGACGGTGTGCTTCGGAGAGTCTGCGCTGGACGCCCGTGACCCGTCTGACCTCGCCCGCGAGGCCCACTTCGCCGATCGCGACCAGGTTCTTGGGGAGGGGGGTGTCGCTCGCCGCGGAGGCCAGGGCGAGCGCGATGGCCAGATCTGCGGCCGGTTCGGAGAGTTTTACTCCGCCCACCGTTGCGGAGTAGATGTCCCGCTTGCCCAGGGCGCTGATCCGGCCGCGCTGTTCCAGGACCGCGAGCATCATCGAGACGCGGGACGTCTCCAGGCCCGAGGTGGTGCGGCGGGGGGAGGGGATCTGGGAGTCGACGGTGAGCGCCTGGACCTCGGCCACCAGGGGGCGGCGGCCCTCCAGGGTGACGGTCAGGCAGGTGCCGGGGACCGGCTCCGCGCGGCGGGTCAGGAACAGGCCGCTCGGGTCGGCCAGGCCGGTGATGCCCTCGTCGTGCAGCTCGAAGCAGCCGACCTCGTCGGTCGTGCCGTAGCGGTTCTTGACGCCCCGTACGAGGCGGAGCCGTGCGTGGCGGTCGCCCTCGAAGGAGAGGACCACGTCCACCAGGTGTTCCAGGAGGCGGGGGCCCGCGATCGCGCCGTCCTTGGTGACATGGCCCACGAGGAGGGTGGACATGCCGCGTTCCTTGGAGGCGCGGATCAGGGCGCCGGCCACCTCGCGGACCTGGGCCATGCCGCCGGGCGCGCCGTCGATCTCCGGGGAGGCCACCGTCTGGACGGAGTCCAGGATCAGCAGGGAGGGCTTCACCGCGTCCAAGTGGCCCAGGATCGTGGCCAGATCGGTCTCGGCGGCGAGATACAGGTGGTCGTCGATCGCCTTGATGCGGTCGGCGCGCATCCGGACCTGGCTCGCCGACTCCTCGCCGGTCACATAGAGCGTGCGGTGCTCGTCGCTCGCCGCCTTGGCCGCCACGTCGAGGAGGAGGGTCGACTTTCCCACGCCCGGCTCGCCCGCTACGAGGACGACCGCTCCGGGGACCAGGCCGCCGCCGAGGACCCGGTCCAGCTCGGGCACGCCGGTCGAGCGGGCGGTGGCCTGACGGGCGTCGACCTGGCCGATCGGTACCGCGGAGGTGGTGACGCGGCCGGGGGAGGTCGTCCGGACTGCGGGCGCGCCGTACTCCTCGACCGTCCCCCAGGCCTGGCACTCGGAGCAGCGGCCGAGCCACTTGGCCGTCTGCCAGCCGCACTCGGTGCAGCGGTAGGACGGACGGTCCTTGGTGGTCTTCGTACGGGCAGCCATGCTTGAACCGTAACCGCCGCCACTGACAACGCGGCCGGCGCACGGAGCGCGCCCCTGCGGTATCCGGCCACCCCCCGTCAGGAACGAGCCAGGGAAGCAAGGGTTCCCGTCCCCTTATGAGGGATCGTTTCACCCGTACGGATTAAAAGTGCTCAAGGGGGCGGAAGGGGGCATCACCAGCCGCCTACGGTCGCACGGGTGATGAGCAGCAGTCCGGAGACCTCGACCCGCACCACCGGCGCACACCGGGCGCATCGGGAGGCGCGCGACCGCGCTGCGGCGCGCACGCTGGCGCAGCGCCCGCCCGCGCGCTACGAGCCTTATCTGGACGGCCTGTTCACGTACTGCCTGTCCGTGCTCTGCGACCACGACGCGGCGACCGCCGCCCTGGGAGACGTGCTGGCGCTGGCCGAACGCCGGGGCGCGCGCGTCCCGGAGACGGCCGGGGACCGTCGGGCCTGGCTGTACGCGCTGGCCCGCTGGGCATGCCTGCGCAAGCTGGCCGAGGCCAAGCAGAAACGTCAGGGCACGCACGCGGCGGGGCGTAGTGAGGTGGAGGAACCGGCTGTCTCCGAGGAGTTGAGGGAGCAGCGGGGGCGTGAACTCGCCCTGCTCGCCTGGCCGGAGGCCGCCGGGACCACCCCGGAGCAGCGCGAGGCACTCGAACTCGCCGTGCGTCACCGGCTCGCCGCCCACGAGGTCGCCGCCGTCCTCGGCATGGACCTCGCCACCGCCCGGGAGCTGCTGGCGTCCGCCGCCTGCGAGGTGGAACGCACGCGTGCCGCCCTCGCCGTCGTGGAGACCGGGAGCTGCCCGAGCGTCGCCCGCCTCACCGGAGACCACCAACTCGTGCTCAGCAGCGCCCTGCGCCGCGAACTCGTCCGGCACGTCGACGACTGCCCACACTGCCGCCGTACCGCCGAGCGCGCGGTCCCCGGCAGCTGGCCCGGCGCCAGTGTCACGCCCGCCGAACTGCCCGTCCTGGAGGCACCCCGCGCGGCCCTGCATGTCGCCATGGCGCATCTCCCACGCGCGCGTGGGGCCGCGGCACCCCGTTTCGACCGGCGCGGTTTTCCGATGGACCCGAAGGACCGCGCCGCCCGAAGAGACCGGCTCCGCGCGCGTGCCGTCACGACGACCGTCGTCGCCACCGTCATCGCGGCGCCCGTCCTCGCCCTGTGGGCCGCCTACCGGGGCACACCGACCGGCGAGGGCGTCGACGGCCGGGCCGCCACCGCGAGCGAGCAGAGCGGCACCGGCAGCCTGGAGGGCGAGGTCGCGAGCGGCGGCTACGAGAACACCGGCAACGCCAGCACCGGTCCCCGTCCGGGCAAGGGCGGCAAGAACGATGTCTCCGTAGAGGTCATCAGCGTCACCGGCGCCGGTCAGAAGGGCGCCGGTCATCTGGCTGTCTCGGCCGCCAACAGCAGCGACACCACGATCGTCACCCTCACCGCGTCCGGCTCGGCCCCGGTCCGCTGGTCCGCGACCACCGCGGCGCCCTGGCTCTACCTCAGCCAGTCCTCGGGAACTCTCGCACCGGGCGAATCGTTGACGATCAAGGTGTACGTCGACCATCTGCGCGAGCCCTCCGGCCACTGGACCGCGCGCGTGGCCGTCTCACCGGCCGGGGCCATCGTCTCGATCGAGGGCTACGGCACCGCGCCCGCCCCGACCGACCCGGGCAACCCCACGCACCCCACGGATCCCGACCCCGGCGAGCCGCCCTCGTCCGGCCCGGACCCGACGCCCACCAGCACGGCGCCCACCGACCCCACGCCGAGCAGCCCGCCGCCCACGTCCGCCGACCCGACCCCGACCCCGACGGGCTCGTCCCCCGCCGACCCGGGCGGCTCGACGCCGCCCGGCGACGACCCGAGCCCGGGTTCGTCGTGACCCGTCAGGCGACGGGGTCCGCCGGATGCGGTGCCAGCAGCGGGAGTTGCGAGGCCAGGCGCTGCTCGCAGAGTTCGACCAGGCGGTCGTAGCCGGCCTTGCCCATCAGCTCGGTCAGCTCCGGGCCGTAGGACACGTACACGGGGTCGCCCGCGCCGTGCGCCGAGGTCGCCGACGTGCACCACCAGTGCAGGTCGTGGCCGCCGGAACCCCAGCCCCTGCGGTCGTACTCGCCGATCGACACCTGGAGCACGCGCGTGTCGTCCGGGCGGTCGATCCACTCGTACGTCCGCCGCACCGGCAGCTGCCAGCAGACGTCCGGCTTGGTCTCCAGGGGCTCGCGGCCCTCCTTGACGGCCAGGATGTGCAGCGAGCAGCCCGCTCCGCCGGAGAAACCGGGGCGGTTCTGGAAGATGCACGAGCCCTTGTAGGGACGGGTCTGGCGGTCGCCGTCCTCGTCCTCCGAGGTCCAGCCGTGCTTCACGCCCTCGTCGTGGTGCTGCCAGATGTCCGGGGTGAGCCTCGCCACATGCCCGGCGACCCGTTTCTCGTCGTCCTTGTCCGAGAAGTGCGCGCCCAGGGTGCAGCATCCGTCGTCCGCGCGGCCCGCCTGGATGCCCTGGCAGCCGCTTCCGAAGATGCAGTTCCAGCGAGAGGTCAGCCATGTCAGATCGCAGCGGAAGAGCTGCTCCTCGTCCGCCGGATCCGGGAACTCCACCCACGCGCGCGCGAAGTCGAGCCCCTTCTCGTCGGCTTTCAGGGCCTTCTTCGACGGCTTCGGGGACTTGGCCGACGTCACCGACGAAGAATCGCCGGGTGATTTGGCCGCCTTGTCGGTCTTCGCCTTTTTCGTCTTTGGCACGGGTCCAGGGTAAGTCGCCCGGGGCGGCCCCAGAAACCGCTCCGGGGGCTGTCCCACCCGCCACCCGACCACCACCCCTCAACGAGGGGCTGCGCCCCGCCCCTTCTGGATCGTGCAGGTGGCAGTAGCGTTCCGTATATGAGACTCGGTGTCCTCGACGTGGGATCGAACACGGTGCATCTGCTGGTGGTGGACGCACACCCGGGCGCCCGCCCGCTGCCCGCGCACTCGCACAAGGTGGAACTCCGCCTTGCCCAACTCCTCGACGAGGACGGCGCGATCGGCCCCGAAGGAGTGGACAAACTCATCGGCGTCGTCCACGAGGCGCTCCAGGCCGCCGAGGACAAGGGCGTCGAGGAACTCCTCCCGTTCGCCACCTCCGCCGTCCGCGAGGCCAGCAACGCCGACGACGTCCTCGCGCGCGTGCAGACCGAGACCGGCGTCGAACTCCAGGTCCTCACCGGCGCCGAGGAGGCCCGGCTCACCTTCCTCGCCGTCCGCCGCTGGTTCGGCTGGTCAGCGGGGAAGCTCCTCGTCCTCGACATCGGCGGCGGCTCCCTGGAGATCGGGTACGGCATCGACGAGGAGCCCGACGCGGCCGTGTCGCTGCCCCTCGGCGCGGGCCGCCTCACCGCCGGCTGGCTCCCCGGGGACCCGCCGGAATCGGACGCGATAAGGGCCCTGCGCCGCCATGTGCGCGCCCAGATCGCCCGCACGGTGGGGGAGTTCAGCCGTTTCGGCGCCCCCGACCACGTCGTCGCCACGTCGAAGACCTTCAAGCAGCTCGCCCGGCTGGCCGGCGCCGCCCGCTCCGCCGACGGCCTCTACGTCCAACGCGAGCTGAAGCGCGAGTCCCTGGAGGCGTGGGTGCCCCGCCTGGCCGGCATGACCACCGCCCAGCGCGCCGTCCTGCCCGGTGTCTCCGAGGGCCGCGCCGAACAGCTCCTGGCGGGCGCGATGGTCGCCGAGGGCGCGATGGACCTGTTCGGCGTCGAGACGCTGGAGGTCTGCCCTTGGGCGCTCCGCGAGGGCGTGATTTTGCGACGGCTGGATCAGATGCCGACGGCGTAGGTGCGGGGGCGGGAGTGGGCTCAGGTGTGGGGGCGGGCGCGCTGCCGTTCGCGGTGCACGCGCGCGTGGCCGTTCGTGACGTACGCGCGCGTGGCCGTTCGTGACGTACGCGCGCGTGGCCGTTCGTGATGTACACACGCGTGGCTGTCCGTGATCCACGCGCGCGTGGCCGTTCACCGCGGCACACGCGGCCTACTGAACGCCCGGACGGTACGTGACGTATCAGACCCGCATGAAGTATCGCCACAACGCGGCCCCGCGCCGGAGATGGCCGGTTGCCGTACCCCGCACAGCGCGGGCACAGCAACCGGCTCCCCCGCGCAAAGCGCCGCCCCGTAGTCTGTCCTCCGTGGCAGAACCAGTCGTGCGCATCCCGGATGCGAAGGTCGCGCTGTCCACGGCGTCCGTGTATCCGGAGTCGACGGCGACGGCCTTCGAGATCGCCGCACGCCTCGGCTACGACGGCGTCGAGGTCATGGTGTGGACCGACCCGGTCAGCCAGGACATCGACGCGCTGCGCCGGCTCAGCGACTACCACCAGGTCCCGATCCTCGCCGTGCACGCGCCCTGCCTGCTCATCACGCAGCGGGTGTGGTCCACCGACCCGTGGATCAAGCTCCAGCGCGCCCAGGCGGCCGCCGAGAAGCTCGGCGCGAACACGGTCGTGGTGCATCCGCCGTTCCGCTGGCAGCGCCAGTACGCGAAGGACTTCGTCAGCGGGATCTGGCGGATGGCGAACGAGACGGGTGTGCGGTTCGCCGTGGAGAACATGTACCCGTGGCGCTACCGCGACCGCGAGATGCTCGCCTACGCCCCCGACTGGGACGTGACGAACGAGGACTACCGGCACTTCACGATCGACCTCAGCCACACCGCGACCGCCCGCACCGACGCGACCGAGATGATCGACCGCATGGGCGACCGTCTCGGCCATGTCCACCTCGCGGACGGCAACGGCTCGAACAAGGACGAGCACCTCGTCCCCGGCCGCGGCACCCAGCCCTGCGCCGAACTGCTGGAACGGCTCGCGACGACAGGTTTCGACGGCCATGTCGTCATCGAGGTCAACACCCGGCGCGCGATGTCCAGCGCCGAACGCGAGGCCGACCTGGCGGAGGCGCTCGCCTTCACGCGGCTGCATCTGGCCTCGGCCGTGAAGGTGCCCCGGCGGTGACCGACGCCACCGCCAAGCGCCGGGGCCGGCCCCCTCGTACGGAATCCGCCGACACCCGGGACCGCATCCTGAGCGCGGCCCGGGAGGAGTTCTCCGAGCGGGGGTACGAGAAGACGTCCGTGCGCGGTATCGCCAAGGCTGCCGGGGTCGACTCGGCGCTCGTGCACCACTACTTCGGCACCAAGGAACAGGTCTTCGAGGCGGCCATCGAGGTCGCGTTCGCACCGGCGCAGAACGCGCCGGCGGCGGTCGCCGAGGGGCCGCTGGACGGCGTCGGCGAGCGGCTGACCCGCTTCATCTTCGGGGTCTGGGAGAACCCGGCCACCCGTACGCCGCTGCTGGCGATCGTCCGTTCCGCCGTCAACAACGAGGCCGCCGCGGCCGTCTTCCGCCGACTCGTGGTCTCCCAGGTGCTGAGCCGGGTCGCCGCCCGGCTCGACCTCCCGGACGCGGAGCTGCGGGCCGAACTGGCGGCGGCGCAGTTGGTCGGTACGGCGATGCTGCGGTACGTGATCAAGGTGGAGCCGCTGGCCTCGGCGGACGTGGAGCAGATCATCGCGCGGGTGGCGCCGGTGGTGCAGGGGCATCTGACGGGGCCGTAATCCTGTCGCCGATCCCGTCGTCGATCCCGTCTTCCACGTGAGACATCTGTCCCGGGATGTGGACACCGTGTCCGACCCCTGGATGACCGGCGTACGCTCAATAGCAGCCATATCTGCCTGAAGGAGCGACGACGATGCCCGAGCTGAGGTCCCGCACAGTCACCCACGGCCGCAACATGGCGGGCGCACGCGCCCTTATGCGCGCCTCCGGTGTACCCGGTGCGGACATCGGCCGGAAGCCGATCATCGCGGTGGCGAACAGCTTCACGGAGTTCGTGCCCGGCCACACCCACCTCCAGCCGGTCGGCCGGATCGTCAGCGAGGCGATCACCGAGGCCGGCGGCATCCCGCGCGAGTTCAACACGATCGCGGTGGACGACGGCATCGCGATGGGCCACGGCGGCATGCTGTACAGCCTGCCCTCCCGCGACCTGATCGCGGACAGCGTGGAATACATGGTCGAGGCGCACTGCGCCGACGCCCTGATCTGCATCTCCAACTGCGACAAGATCACGCCCGGCATGCTCATGGCGGCGCTGCGCCTGAACATCCCGACGGTCTTCGTCTCCGGCGGTCCCATGGAGGCCGGGCGCGCCACCTTGCAGGACGGCACGGTCCGCACGCTGGACCTGATCGACGCGATGGTCGACGCCGCCAACGACAGCATCTCCGACGCGGACGTCCTCAACATCGAGGAGAACGCCTGTCCGACCTGCGGCTCCTGTTCCGGCATGTTCACCGCCAACTCGATGAACTGCCTGACGGAGGCGATCGGCCTCTCCCTCCCCGGCAACGGCTCGGTCCTCGCCACGCACACGGCCCGCAAGGGCCTGTACCAGGACGCGGGCCGCACGGTCATGGACATCACCCGCCGCTACTACGAGCAGGACGACGAGACGGTCCTGCCGCGCAACGTCGCCACCTTCGCGGCCTTCGAGAACGCGATGGCCCTCGACATCGCGATGGGCGGCTCCACCAACACGATCCTGCACCTCCTCGCCGCGGCGCAGGAGGGGGGCGTCCAGTTCGGCCTGGACGAGATCAACGCGGTCTCGCGCCGCGTGCCGTGCCTCGCGAAGGTCGCCCCGAACGTCGCGAAGAACCGCACGTACTACATGGAGGACGTGCACCGCGCGGGCGGCATCCCCGCCCTCATGGGCGAGCTGCACCGTGCGGGCCTGCTCAACGAGGACGTCCACTCCGTCCACAGCCCGTCCCTCGCGGACTGGCTGAAGACGTGGGACGTGCGCGGCGGTTCGCCTTCCCCGGAGGCCGTGGAACTGTGGCACGCGGGACCCGGCTGCGTCCGCTCCGCCGAGGCCTTCTCCCAGTCCGAGCGCTGGGAGGCGCTGGACGAGGACGCGGCGGAGGGCTGCATCCGCTCCGCCGAGCACGCCTACTCCAAGGACGGCGGCCTCGCGGTCCTCAAGGGCAACCTGGCCGTCGACGGCTGCGTGGTGAAGACCGCAGGCGTGGATGAATCCATCTGGACGTTCGAGGGCCCGGCGGTCGTCTGCGAGTCGCAGGAAGAAGCGGTCGAGAAGATCCTCAACAAACAGGTGACGCACGGCGACGTCGTCGTCATCCGCTACGAGGGCCCCAAGGGCGGCCCCGGCATGCAGGAGATGCTCTACCCGACGTCCTTCCTCAAGGGCCGCGGCCTCGGCAAGACCTGCGCACTGATCACCGACGGCCGCTTCTCCGGCGGCACTTCGGGCCTGTCGATCGGCCACGCGTCCCCCGAGGCGGCGTCCGGCGGCACGATCGCCCTCGTCGAGAACGGCGACCGCATCCGCATCGACATCCCGAACCGCACGATCGAACTCCTCGTGGACGACACGGAGTTGGCGCGCCGCGAGGCCGCGCTGGACGGGCAGTACGCCCCGAAGCAGCGCGAGCGCAAGGTGTCGGCCGCGTTGCGCGCGTACGCGGCGATGGCGACCAGTGCGGACCAGGGGGCTGTGCGGGACGTCAGCAAGCTGGGCTGAGGTTCACTGAGCGCCCTGTAACTCCTGTAGTTCCTAGAGCTCTTGTGGCTCGTTCGGCCTTGGGTCGTCCTCCTTCGCGGGGACGGCCCTTTGGCTTGCCGCTGCTACCAGGCGCCCGGGGTACGGGAGTTGACGGCGAAGACTGTGCCGTCGGGGGCGGCTGCGTAGACGTGGTTGTTCGCTACGACGGGTTCGGGCAGCGTGGCGACCACCTGCCCGGAGTTCGTGCCGAGCTGAGCGGTCGTCTGTCCGACGAGTTGCCCTGTGTCGGCGTCGACGGCCAAGAGGCGTCCGTCCGGGGCGGTGACGTACACGTGTTTGTCGTCGACGACCGGCACGGAGCCGCGGCTCACGGACGTCTCGAGATGCCACAGCCGCTTGTGGGTGTCCGTGTCGATGGCCTCCAGCGAACCACCGGTGGCCAGTACGTACATGACGTTCCCGCGCATGGTGGCCACGGCGTCCTGACGCGGGACGGGCAGCGCCACCCGGCTCGATTTCTTGGTCCCGGGGATGTAGCGGACGATGGCCTTCGTGTTGCCGGAGCTCCAGTCGGTGGACAGAAAGAACGCTGATCCGTCCTGGACGCCGACGGGCCTCAGCATTCCCTGCACCCGTGCTTTCCACCGCACGTCGCCCGTGTCCGGATCGACCGCGGTGACCTGAGTGTTCGACCCGTCGTCGGACGGTCTCGTCGCGTATGCCAGCGGGCTCCCGGCGAACGAGACGAAGGAAGAAACGCCGGGGATCGGGCGGCTCCACTTCGTCTTGCCCGACGCGGCGTCGACGCCCGTGACCGTGCCGTCCGCACGGGTGAGCAGGACCATGCCGCCGACGTAACGCACGGAGTCGTTCCCGGGCATGTTCCGCTGCCAGACCCTCGCGCCCGAGGACGGATCGAGCGCCTCCAGATGCCGGCCCTCGCCGATGTACGGATGCACGAGCCCGCTGGCGACGACCGGTGCGCCACCGGGTCTCTCCTTGGTGACGGAATGCCGCCACAACAGGGTGCCGTCGGCCGGTGCGAGTGCGTAGACGACTCCGGGCTGCGCACACAGCAACTCGCCCGCACCGTAGGCGCATTGGGGTACACCCCCGGCCTTGGCCGCAGGTTTCACGGCCCAAGCTTTGAACGCCGCCGGCGAGGTCCGCGTGCCGGTGCTCTTCGGTGTGGGGTCCGCCCCTCCGGCCAGCTGTACCGAGGCGAGGACACCACCGGCGACCAGCGCCGCGGTCCCGGCCGCGAGCATCGCCAACCGGCGCCGCCCGGTCTTCGGTTCGGCCTTCTCCACCGGTTCGGGCTTCGGATCCGGTGCACCACCCGTCCTCTGCTCCGGTATGAACGCCTGCGTGTCGTACGAGGCCGCCACGGACCGCAGTTCCCGCATCAACTCGTCAGGTGTGGGCCGGTCTTCGGGCTCCTTGGCGAGACAACGCAGCACGAGCGGCGCCAGGTTGCCCGGCACCTCGGCCAAGTCCGGCTCGTCGTGCACGACTTGGTACGCCACGACGTATGGGCTGTCCGAGTCGAACGGCCCGCGCCCGGTCGCCGCATGCACCATCAAGGACCCGAGCGCGAAGATGTCCGCGGCGGGCCCGACCTCCCTGGGTCGCCGGAACTGCTCGGGTGCCATGAAGGGCGGCGTCCCGATCAACTTGCCGGTCTCGGTGCGCAGTTCGCTGTCTTTTGGCCGAGAGATACCGAAGTCGATGACCTTCGGCCCGTCCTCGGCGAGCAGCACATTGCTCGGCTTGAGATCTCTGTGTACGACGCCGACCCGATGGATGTCGCGGAGTGCCTCGGCGAGTCCGGCCATCAGCTGGCGCAACTGGGCCGGAGCCATGGGCCCGTTCCGCTTCACGTGCTCGGACAGGGTCGGCCCGGGAATGAACAGCGTCGCCATCCAAGGCCGTCGGGCCTCCGGGTCGGCATCGACCACCGGCGCGGTGAAGGCGCCGCTCACCCGCCGCGCGGCAGCCACCTCCTGCCGGAACCGCCCTCTGAACTCGGGGTCCTGGGCGAACTCCGCGTGGACGACCTTCACGGCGACCTTCATCCCGGAGGTGCTCTGCGCCAGATGCACCACGCCCATACCGCCGGAGCCCAGGCATGTCTCCAGGCGGTAGTGACCGGCGTACTCGGGAAGTTCCGCTTCCGCGCCCGCTCCGGTGTTGCGCTGTGGCGCCATGGAACCACCCCCGTGCTGATCGTTCGCGCGCGCGACGCACGGAGCCTAGTCCATGACCTGCACGGGACGGAGGCGGCTTGCCAGCCTCCCTGTGCGAATTGCGCACATGTGTTTCATGGCGTGTTTTAGGGGAATCAACGGGACCCCATGGCAGTCATGGGGTGCAACGGGGGAGGTTTTTCATGTCTGTTGACCGCGCTCAAGAGGCTGAGGGCAGCGAGACCGAGGGCAGCGGGGCCGAGGCTGTCGCGACGGCAGCGGCCGTGCACACCTACACGACCGCCGACGTCCGCCTCAACATCCGCAGCGGCCCGGGAACGAGCTACGGCATCGTCGGCAGCCTGCCCGGGGGTTCGCGGGTCCCGATCTACTGCCAGACGCCGGGAACGACAGTCACCGGCACCTACGGCACGTCGAACATCTGGGACAACATCAGCAGCGGCGAGTTCATCTCGGACGCCTACGTGAACACCGGCAGCGACGGCTATGTGGCCTCCCGCTGCTCCTGATCCCACGTCACCGACTCGAAGGACACGCATGTCATCCCGTAGACGCAGATCCGTCCTACTCGCCGGCGCGGCCGGAGCCCTGCTCATGGTGATGGGCTCACCGGTTCAGGCCAATGCGGCCGCGGCGCTGACGTACTACTCGACCGCACCCGGTATCAGCATCAACGTGCGCAGCGGTCCCGGCACGGGCTACACCGTCGTCCGCGTCCTGGCCGCCGGCTCGAAGGTTCCGATCTACTGCCAGACATCGGGCACCACGGTGTCCGGCTACTACGGCACATCGAGCATCTGGGACAACATCGACGACGGCGAGTACATCTCGGACGCCTACGTGAACACCGGCAGCGACGGCTATATAACGTCCCGCTGCGCCTGAGCCCCCAACGGGAGCCCGCACCCACCCTCGGAGCCATAATCGTCCCGTGAACGACGAGACGACCGGCACCCAGGACACCCCCGCGGGCTCCCCAGGCGAAGGCGCGGGCGCAGGCCCCCGCCCCGAACCCCTCCGCTTCTTCGGCACCACCTGGGTGAACCACGACGACGGCTACACCGCGCGCCGTATCGCCACGGCGGCCGGCTCCCTCGCCGCCGCCGTCGCCGCCTGCCTGATCCTCCGCTTCGCCTACCAGGGCATCCAGATCGCGAACATCGGCAGCTTCGTCACCCTCCTAGTCATCGTGATGTTCGCGATCTGCAGCGCCCTGGCCTTCGGCCACACCTGGGAAGCCTTCAAAAAACGCCCCGACCCCGACCGCCAGGCCTCCCTCCGAGGCCTCCTGGCCATCGGCTTCGTAGGCTCCCTCCTCGCCTATTTCGCCCGCTCCCTCACAGAGGCCCCCGGCGAACACCTCCACCGCCAGGAATACGAGACGGCACTGACCCAGCACGAGAAGCGCACGTCCCGCCGCACCCGCAACCCGTCGAAGAAACGGCGAGGCGCCTGACACGGGAGCCCACGAGATCCGGCGCAGCCACGAGACGAGGCTCTGGCCCCGGGCAACTCTTCGGGCACGCGGAACCCTTCGAGCACGTAAGAGCCGGTCCTACGGCGGCTCACGACTGTGCGGGTCGCGACGATTCCTCGGGTTGCGCGATTCCCCGGGCACGCATGGCTCGCGGCATGCCGGTCGCGCACGGTCTCTGGCGCCCTGGGGGAGGACCCACGTCCTCTGGGCACGCACGGCTCGGGGCACGCCGGCTGCCAACGGCCCCTGGCACCCTGGACCCCTCGCCCCTCCGCGGGCACGCACGACGTCGGCCAGGACAGTCACGATTCCCCGGGCTTCCACGGTTCACGACACCCCGGGCACCCGGCACCCGGGCAGTCACGACCCTCGAAACGCCCCAGGCATCCAAGCCGCCCAGGTACGCCTAAGGCACCGCACACCGGCCGGCCCCGAAGCCCTGAACCACGAGAGCCAGCCAAGGCACGCTCCCGCCTCCACCCCGCCCGAACCAAGCCGTTCCGCCGAACACCCCCACTCCACCACCCCGACGTCCCACCCCCTCCTTGCTCCCCCTCTCCTTACTCCCCCCCTCAACCCCCAACCCCATTTCTCACCAAAAACCACCTGCACCCTGCACCCACCCCAGTAACCATGGCCATATGACCACCTCCCCCAAGCCCACTTCGCCCTCCTCGCCCACCCCTCCCCCCTCACCCGCCACCCGAGCCCACTCCTTCAACGCCGCCGCAGCCCAGTACGCCGAGAACCGCCCCTCCTACCCACCCGCCCTCTTCGACGCCATCGAGGAACTCGCAGGCCACCCCCTCGCCGGCGCCCGCGTCGCAGACGTCGGCGCGGGCACCGGCATCGCGACCGCCCTCCTGCACGCCCGCGGCGCCGAAGTCATCGCGATCGAACCCGGCGACGGCATGGCCGCCCAGTTCCGCCGGACCCTCCCCGACGTCCCGATCGTCCGAGGCAACGGCAACGCCCTCCCCCTCACCGACCACTCCGTTGACTTCCTCACCTACGCCCAGGCCTGGCACTGGACCGACCCCGCACGCTCGGTCCCGGAGGCGCTCCGCGTACTGCGCCCGGGCGGCGCGCTGACGCTGTGGTGGAACACCGGCGCTCTCGACGTCCCGTGGATCGCCGAGCAGTCGGAACGCATCAGGATCCACTTCGGCATCGACCGCGTCGTGGAGCAGAACGGCAGCGGCGTGCGTTCCGCGCTCGCCGACCCCACCGGCCGACTCGACTTCGCCCACCGGAAGGTCCGCTGGAGCCGCCACGTCCCGGTCGACACACACCTGGCCAACATCGGCAGCCACTCGGCCTTCCTCGTCCACGACGAGGAAAGCAAGGACGCCTTCCTCACCGATGAGCGGAACCACCTGAGGGCCGTCTTCTCGGACGAAATCGTGGAGGAGACCTACGTCGTGGAACTCGTCGTAGCCCTCACGCCATGACCCCCTGACGGCCACCACGTCACGCCCCGGCAGTCACCGACTGACCGCGTCACGCTGCCGGCAGCCACCGAGTCACCACGCCGCGCCCCGACAGCCGCCTGACGGCCACCCCTTCCCGCCCCCGACAGTCACCGACTCACCACGCCGCACTCCGAAAGTCGCCGACTCCCCAACTCGCCTCCCCCTCACGGCCGTTACCCCCTCATCCCGCCCCCGCCCCCGCCCCCGCCCTCGCCCTCGCCCTCGCGCTATTCCCCCGCCCGGCAGCCCACCCCTCCAGCGCCGCCGCACACGCGTGATCCACATGCCGCAACCCACCCAACTCCAGCCGCACCACCCGATCGCACGGCAACGCCTCCAACGCCTCCAACGCGTCCAACAGCTTCGGCAACCGCAGAAACGTCGAATGCCCCAGCACCCGTACGACGATCCCCGCGTCCCCGAGATCCTCCGCCTCCACCTGCACGGCCACCGACACCCGCCGCAGCACACAGCCGCACCCGCCGGTAGCCGCAGCCGCGCCCACCGAACGGCCCCGCCGCACCTACGAGGCCGACACCACCGCACCCACCAGCCAACCCCGCCGCCCCGCCGGAAGCCCCACCCGCACACCCACCCCAACCCGCACACCCACCCCCACCCCCACCCAGCCCGAACCCACCCCACCCGCTTGACGCCCCCACCCGGCGAGAGCATTATTCATCACATGATGAATTACCTCCCCGGCCCGTCCGGATCCCCCGACACCCCTGCCGACGCCTCGCCCGTCACCACAGTCGGCACCTCACCCGACACTTCCCCCCGCGCAGAACACGACCCCGCCGTCCAAGCCGAAGCCCTCACCGTCGCCCGCGGCCCCCGTACCGTCCTCCGCGCCCTCGACTTCACCGTCCCGCGAGGTCAGATCACCGGCCTGCTCGGCCCCTCCGGCTGCGGCAAGTCGACCCTGATGCGCTCGATCGTCGGCACTCAGGCCAAGGTCACCGGCACCCTGAACGTCCTCGGCCGCCCCGCAGGGCACCCCACCCTCCGCACCCGCATCGGCTATGTCACCCAAGCCCCGTCCGTCTACGACGACTTGACGGTCCGTCAGAATCTCGACTACTTCGCCGCGATCCTCGACCCGGGCCGCGCCGCCGCCACCCGCCGCCACGAGGACGTCACCCGCGCCATCACCGACGTAGACCTCACCACCCACGACGACGCCCTCGCCGGCAACCTCTCCGGCGGCCAACGCAGCCGCGTCTCCCTGGCCGTGGCGCTCCTCGGCACCCCCGAACTCCTCGTCCTCGACGAACCCACCGTCGGCCTCGACCCCGTCCTCCGCCGCGACCTGTGGGCCCTCTTCCACGACATCGCCGCCTCCCGCGGCGCCACCCTCCTCATCTCCTCCCACGTCATGGACGAGGCCGAGCGCTGCCACCGCCTCCTCCTGATGCGCGAGGGCGAGATCCTCGCCGACGACACCCCGGACGCCCTCCGCACCAGCACCGGCTCCGACACGGTCGAAGCCGCCTTCCTGCACCTGGTCGACCAGGCCGTAGCCACCGCCCGCCAGAAGGAGACGACCCGATGAGCTCGACCACGAACGCGAACACGGCCGCTACGCCGACCGGTGCCCCCGCACTCACGCCCACCCCCACCAGCGCCCTCAGCGCCTCCCGCACCACGGCCACCGCCGCCCGGGTCCTGCGCCAGCTCCGCCACGACCCCCGCACGATCGCGCTGCTGATCCTCATCCCGTGCGTGATGCTCGTCCTGCTGCGCTACGTCTTCGACGGCAGCCCGCGCACCTTCGACAGCATCGGCGCCTCACTCCTCGGCATCTTCCCCCTCATCACGATGTTCCTGGTCACCTCCATCGCCACCCTGCGCGAACGCACCTCCGGCACACTCGAACGCCTCCTCGCCATGCCCCTCGGCAAGGGCGACCTGATCGCCGGCTACGCCCTCGCCTTCGGCATCCTCGCGATCATCCAGTCCGCCCTGGCGACAGGCCTCGCCGTCTGGTTCCTGGGCCTCGACGTCACCGGAAGCCCCTGGCTGCTCCTCCTGGTCGCCCTCCTCGACGCCCTGCTCGGCACCGCCCTCGGCCTCTTCGTCTCGGCCTTCGCGGCCTCCGAGTTCCAGGCCGTCCAGTTCATGCCGGCGGTGATCTTCCCCCAACTCCTCCTCTGCGGCCTCTTCACTCCCCGCTCCGACATGCACCCCGCCCTGGAGGCCATCTCCGACGTCCTGCCCATGTCGTACGCCGTCGACGGCATGAACGAAGTCCTCAAGCACACCGACATGACCGCCACCTTCGTACGCGACGCGCTGATCGTGGCCGGCTGCGCACTGCTGGTACTGGGACTGGGCGCCGCCACCCTGCGCCGCCGCACCGCCTAGCCCACCCACCGTCCAGCCGACACACCGCCAGCCACGCACCCGCGCCAGCCACGCACCCGCGCCCCCCCCCATCCCGCCCACCGGACATCAGCCCCGCACACCCGGCCCCGATGGGAGGATGAACCCGGACGACACACCCCCGGGAGGACACCCCAGCCATGGCTCAGAAAGTCGCAGTCCTCGGCACCGGCAAGATCGGTGAAGCCCTGCTCAGCGGAATGATCCGAGCGGGCTGGGCACCGGCCGACCTGCTGGTCACCGCCCGCCGCCCCGAGCGCGCCGAAGAACTCCGCAGCCGCCACGGGGTCACCCCGGTCACCAACCCGGAGGCCGCGAAGACCGCCGACACCCTGATCCTCACGGTCAAGCCGCAGGACATGGGCACCCTCCTCGACGAACTCGCCCCGCACCTTCCCGCCGACCGCCTGATCATCAGTGGCGCGGCGGGCATCCCCACCTCCTTCTTCGAGGAGCGCCTGGCCGCAGGCACCCCCGTCGTCCGTGTCATGACGAACACCCCCGCCCTCGTCGACGAGGCCATGTCCGTCATCTCCGCCGGCAGCCACGCCACCGAGGCCCATCTCGCGCACGCCGACGAGATCTTCGGCGCCGTGGG
The DNA here is from genome assembly GCF_042721125.1 of Streptomyces sp. NPDC058469. Taxonomy (NCBI): domain Bacteria; kingdom Bacillati; phylum Actinomycetota; class Actinomycetes; order Kitasatosporales; family Streptomycetaceae; genus Streptomyces; species Streptomyces sp. NPDC058469. The sequence continues at coordinate 2,195 of NZ_JBHXME010000049.1, read as the reverse complement.
GAAGACGCTCCGCGTCCCCGAGTCCCAGCAGGACGCCTGCACCGCCCTCTCCGGCTCCGGCCCGGCGTACTTCTTCTACCTGGTCGAAGCCATGACGGACGCGGGCATCCTGCTCGGCCTGCCGCGCGACAAGGCACACGACCTCATCGTCCAGTCCGCGATCGGCGCCGCCGTCATGCTCCGCGACAGCGGCGAGCACCCGGTGAAGCTCCGCGAGAACGTCACCTCGCCCGCCGGCACGACGATCAACGCCATCCGCGAACTCGAGAACCACGGCGTACGCGCCGCACTCATCGCCGCCCTGGAAGCCGCCCGCGACCGCAGCCGCGAACTGGCCTCCGGAAACAGCTAGCCGGTCTGCCAGCTGATCAGTCAACCGATCCGTCAGCCGGCCAGGCCGCTACGCAGGCAGAAGCCCGATGGCCCGATACGCGCTGTCGACCATCGGCTTCGCCATCTCTCTCGCCTTCTCCGCCCCATCCCGCAACACCCCTTCCACATACGCGGGATCCGCGCACAACTCCTTGTGCCTCTCCTGCACGGGCCTGAGCAGCTCGACCACGGCCTCCGCCGTGTCCTTCTTCAAAGTGCCGTACGACTCATATACACCGCTCAGGTCCTCGGGGTTCCCACCACCGCAAGCGGCCAGGATCTCCAGCAGATTGGCCACCCCCGGCCGCGCCTCCCGGTCGTAGACGACCTCCGCCCCACTGTCGGTCACGGCCCGCATGACCTTCTTGCGTACGACCTCCGGCTCGTCCAGCAGATAGACGATCCCCGGCCCGGAGTCGTCCGACTTCCCCATCTTCGAAGTCGGCTCCTGGAGGTTCATCACCCGAGCCGCCACCCCCGGCCGGGTCGCCCGAGGCACCACGAACGTGTGCCCGTACCGCTGGTTGAACCGCACCGCCAGATCCCGGGTCAGCTCCACATGCTGCGTCTGGTCGTCCCCGACCGGCACCTCGTCCGTCCCGTACGCCAGGATGTCCGCCGCCATCAGCACGGGATACGTCAGCAAGGACAGCCGCACACTCCCGCCCCGCTCCCGCTCACGCGCGGCCTTCTCCTTGTACTGCACCATCCGCCGCATCTCACCGTCGGTGGCCACACACTCCATGACGTACGACAGCCGCACGTGCTCGTCCACATGACTCTGTACGAACACGGTGCACAGCTCGGGATCCAGCCCCGCCGCCAGCAACAGCGTCGCTGCCTGCCGACTGAGCCTGCGCACCCGCGCCGGATCGTGGTCCACGGTGAGCGCGTGCAGATCGACCACACAGAACAGCGCGTCGCTCTGCCGCTGATCCACGTCGACCCACCGCCGGATGGCGCCCAGGTAGTTCCCCAGCGTCAGGTGCCCGGTCGGCTTGACCCCACTGAAGACCCGTGTCATCTCTCCACCTCCTGATAGAGACCGCCGCACCCGGCCGGCCGACCCTCTGGAGGGAGATACGCGAACGGCCGCCGAGGCGGCGGCCGTTGAGTACATACGTGTGTACGGCCGCCGTCAGGCGGCCCACCACTGCTGGGTGCACGTATGCGTAGTCACGTCACACAGCGTACGCCTCCGCAGTGCTCTCCGGAGCGGAGTTGACACGCCCCTACCTCGTACGTAGTGTTCTCCGAGTTGTCCGACGTGAGCGCCGACTCCGGTCGGTCCCCGGACAGCCATTCCGCAAGTACCTACAGACAATCGACGATCCGTCGTCGCGTTGTATTGGCATGCGTATTTGCGAAATGAGGAATCCGCGTTCGAAAGGACGCACCCCCGATTCGCTCGGGACTCAGGAATCCGCTAAAGTCTCACTCGTCGGAACGGCTCAACGGCCGGGATGGCAGCCCACTCTGACTGGGAGTCAGGCCCGAAAGGATCTGATAGAGTCGGAACCGCCGGAAAGGGAAACGCGGAAGCGGAAACCTGGAAAGCACCGAGGAAATCGGGGCCGGAAACGGTCTGATAGAGTCGGAAACGCAAGACCGAAGGGAAGCCCGGAGGAAAGCCCGAGAGGGTGAGTACAAAGGAAGCGTCCGTTCCTTGAGAACTCAACAGCGTGCCAAAAATCAACGCCAGATATGTTGATACCCCGTCTCCAGTCATCATCTGATGGTTGGGGCGAGGTTCCTTTGAAGAAAACATACAGCGAGGACGCTGTGAACGGCCGGGCTTATTCCGCCTGGCTGTTCCGCTCTCG
>NZ_JBHXME010000048.1:38990-62059 GCF_042721125.1 Streptomyces sp. NPDC058469 | reverse complement strand
TCCCCCCTCCTGTCCCTGCTGGACAAGGTCGGGGGCCGCACGGATGAGGAGATCCTGGACTTCAGCGTCGTCCAATCCCGCCAGGAGGCCTGGTACAACGCCGTCCTGCTGGCCGGCCAGACGGAGGCGGAACGCGAGACCACCATCGACCGGCTGGACGTCCGGGCCGCGGTACTGGCCCGGTTGATCGCTCGGCCGGGCCTTCTCGTTCGACCGGCGCTTGAGTTGATCCGAGGGACCGAGAGTGGGGACGTGGGGGCTGTCATTGCGCATCTGGACGGTGCGATGGAACGGGCGTCCACCGGGTGAGCGACGACGGGGTGAGGCCCGGCGGATCACCCCTCCGCTTCGAGACCCCGTTGGCCACCAGCTCCGTCGCGAGGAGTTCGGCGGTGTCCGCGACCCGGATGAGTCCGTGCACGGTGAGAACCAGGCGCAGGGTCACGCCACGGTGCGCGTCATCCCGACCGACCAGGACGGCTTTGGCGGTGCCGACGCCTCGATGATGTACATGGGTGGCCCACTACCCCGACTGGATACAGGGTTCCTCGACGCTCCCACCGGAACGGTGTTCATCGATGCACAGGCGGAGTTGAGTCGACTCCGAACACTCTTCCGAAGGGTACGGACGGCGTCGCTGGACCCCACGGCGTCACGAGATCTCATCCACCGTTTGGTGAAGGAGCTGTGAGGCGCGCCATGATCCATGCCCCGCACTGGCAGAAGTCCACCTTCTCGGGTGGCGGCGAAGGCAACACCTGCGTCGAACTCGCCGCTACCTCGTCCATCACTCTCCACCTCCGCGAGAGCGACGCCCCCGGCACCGAACTCACCACCACCACCGCCCCGTTGGCCCACCTCATACGCGTCATGAAGTCGGGTCGATTCCGCGCCTGAGCACGCCCGCGCCGGGGGATATCCCCCACTCCGATCCTGAGGTACACCGGATCGCGCCCCGCCGGAGGGCGAAACTAGCGTTCAGCCATGACTTCGGCCCTGCGGAAGCACCTCGTCATGGCACTCGGCATCGCCACGCTGCTCGCCGCCGAGATGGGCACCGCCGTAGCCCAGCCCGCCGGCCCCTCCCCTGCGGAGCAGTTGCGTCGGGACACCGCGGCGATCCACGCCCTCGGTGTCAGCGGGGTGCAGGCCCGCGTGGTCGCGTCCGGCGGCCGGGAGGCGGTCGCCACCAGCGGTAGCGCCGATCTGGACACCGGCCGCCCGGTCCGTTCCGACGGCTACTTCCGCATGGCCAGTACGTCCAAGACGCTGGTCGCCACCGTGGTCCTCCAACTGGAGGCCGAGGGCAGGCTGTCCCTGGACGACACGGTCGACCACTGGCTGCCAGGAGTGGTGCGGGGCAACGGCAACGACGGCACCCGCATCACCATCCGCCAACTGCTCCAGCACACCAGCGGAATTCACGACGACCTCCCCGGATACACCACACCGGAGGAGTACTACCAGCAGCGCTACGACGTCTACGGCCCCGAGCAGTTGGTCGCCCGCGCCATGGCCCACGCGCCGGACTTCCCGCCCGGCGGGGGCTGGGCGTACTCCAACACCGGTTACGTCCTGCTCGGCACCATCATCCAGAAGGCCACCGGTCAGCCCGCCCACCAGGAGATCGACGACCGCATCCTGCGTCCGGTCGGTCTCAACCAGACCCGGTGGGGCGGTACTTCGCCCACCCTGCCCCGGCCGCACGCCAAGGCCTACCAGCTCTTCGGCCCCGGTTCCGTGGTGGACGTCACCGACCAGATACCGGTGGACTACGAGAACCTCTCGTTCGTCACGACCACGCGGGACGAGAACACCTTCTTCCGCGCGCTGCTCGCGGGCCGCCTGCTGCCGACACGGCAACTGGCCGAGATGAAGCAGACCGTCCCCGTGAGCGCGGAGGTCCAACTCCTCTGGCCCGGCGGCCGATACGGACTCGGCCTGGCCGAACGCCCCCTGAACTGCGGAGGAACCTACTGGAGCCACGAGGGTGGGGACGGCGGCTACATCACCCTCAACGGCGTCACCGACGACGGCAGTCGAAGCGCCGTGGTCTCCATGTCCGAGGCCCGCGGCGACACCCTGGAACACATCCTCGCCCAGGAGAACGCGGCCAGCGCCCTCATCGACCACGCGTTGTGCGCCGGGGGCTCCAACACTCCTTGATCAGCGCAGAGTCACCGGGTTGCTGAGAGCCGCCATCCGTCCTCCGGGATGCCGCACCTCAACCCGGACGAACGCCGACTCCCGCGCACTCGTACGCCACTCCACCGTGCCCACTCCCACCCCCGCGCCCGGCAGCGAAGCAACGTGGACCTTCCCCCGCTCGGTATGGAAACTGACCGCCCCCGAAGGCACACCACGCACGCCCAACCGAGCCACGACCGGTCCACCTCGGCTCTCCAACTGCCCACCGACACCCACCCGTTGAGCACCGGCAGAGACCACAAACGACAACTCAACGGCGGCAGACTCAGCGATCCAACTCCGCCCGGCGCGAATGCCGGCGAGCACCGCATCCGTGCTCAACTCCTCGGCCCGCACGACGGTATGCGGAACACCGATCTGGCCTGGCAGATGCGCGTCACTGTTCCCCATCGCCGGCCGCCACCCGCCCCGCCGGATCTCCGCGCCGAGACTCCGCCCCCACTCCGCCAACGCCGCCTCGTTGTCCGCCTGCCAGGGCAGGTCCGAACTCCACGGCCCGTTCCAGACCTCCACCGCGTCGAACCCCTGGTACGGATACAGGAACGTGCCCGAGTCGTAGGGCGCGTGCGGATGAGCCGCCACGCACAACCCGCCACCGCGGTGGACCTCGTCGAGATGCCGCCCGACCACCCCGTCCCGCACGCCGTACCGCCAGTCGACCACCTGCCCCGGCCGAACACCCAGCGCCAGCCAGTGCCCGGTGCGGGTGGTGACCTCCTGCCCCAGAACCACCAGCAGATCGTCACCGGCGTGCCGACCCCAAGTGCCATGCGTATCCGCGTTGTTGTGCTCGGTCGCCGCCAGGAAATCCAGCCCCGCCGCACGGGCCTCGACAGCAAGGCGTTCCGGCGTCAGCTCACCGCCGTGCGAGCACACCGAGTGCACGTGACAGTCACCTCGGTACCAGCCGCTTCCTCTACCGGCCACCCGATCCCGGTTCCTCTCCCGCGCCCAGCCCGCCACGACCGTGTTCTCCCCGCACCAGCGCAAGCAACCGCACCCGAGCCGCCACCAGCCGCTCAGCGAACCGGTCGGCGCAAACACTCCTCCTGCCGCGACGCCAGCCCGCCCGACCGCCCCCGACCCTGCACCTCTGGAGGCTGGGGCCTTTTCTAACCAGTCAAAGTGCACAACAGTGGTTAGATTTACCCCCGGCTTCCAGCAACCCCCCAGTCGGGGTCAGACCGCCCGCGTTCCCCGCCGCCACACTCCGCTCACCAACGGCACCCCCGGCCGATAAGCCAAATGCACATGGCTGGGCGCGTCCAGCAGGATCAGGTCTGCGCGCGCCCCCGGCGCGATCCGCCCCACGTCGTCCCGCCGCAACGCCGCCGCCCCGCCCGCCGTAGCCGCCCACACCGCCTCGTCCGGAGTCATCCCCATGTCCCGTACCGCCAGCGCGATGCAGAAGGGCACGGAGGACGTGAAGGACGAGCCGGGATTGCAGTCCGTCGACAAGGCCACAGTGACGCCCGCGTCCAGGAGGCGGCGCGCGTCCGGCCACTCGGCGCGCGTCGAGAACTCCGCGCCGGGGAGCAAAGTAGCGACCGTCGCGCCGCTCGCCAGCGCGTCCACGTCCGCGTCCGTGAGGTGCGTGCAGTGGTCCGCGCTCGCCGCGTCCAGTTCTACGGCGAGTTGGACGCCGGGGCCGTGGGAGAGCTGGTTGGCGTGGATGCGCGGGTGGAGGCCCTTCGCCTTGCCGGCCGTGAGGATCGCCCGCGCCTGGTCGCCGTCGAACGCGCCCTTCTCGCAGAACACGTCGATCCAACGGGCGTGCGGGGCGCAGGCGTTGAGCATCTCGCCGGTGACCAGGGAGACGTACGCGGCGGGGTCGTCGGCGTAGTCCGGCGAGACGATGTGCGCGCCGAGGTACGTCACCTCGTCCGTGTGCGCGGCGGCGATGCGCAGGGCGCGGGACTCGTCCGCGACTGTCAGGCCGTAGCCGGACTTCGTCTCGAAGGTGGTGGTGCCCTGGCGGAGGGCCTCGTCCAGGTAGCGGGTGAGGTTCGCCTCCAGTTCCGCGTCGCTCGCCGCGCGCGTCGCCGCGACCGTCGTACGGATGCCGCCCGCGCTGTACGCGCGCCCGGACATGCGCGCGTTGAACTCCTGCGTGCGGTCGCCGGCGAAGACGAGGTGCGAGTGGGAGTCCACGAAGCCCGGCAGGACCGCCCGCCCACCGGCGTCGACCCGGTTGTCAGTGGCGGGTGCTTTGCTTGTTTCACCGGTCCACGCGATGCGGTCGCCATCGATGACGACGGCCGCGTCCTGGATCAGACCGAGGGGAGACTTGTCACCCAGGGAGGGGTCGTTGGTGACCAGCGTGGCGATGTTGGTGATGACGGTGCTGCTGCTCATCGTGTCCTCGTGGGTGCGTGGGTCGGCGGTCGTCTCTACGCGCGCAGGGCTTCGACAGCTGCGGCGAGCGCCTGCGGTACGTCCGGTACGAGCGCGTGCGCGCCGTCGCGTACGACGTGCCGGCCGCCCACGATCGTGTGCCGTACGTCCGCTGCCGTCGCCGCGAATACGGCCGTCTCGGCGCCGAGCCTGGGCACCGGCCCCGCCGTTCTGACCGAGTCGAGCGCGATCGTCGTGAAGTCGGCGAGCGCGCCTGCCTCAAGCGTGCCCGCTTCCTCCCAGCCCAGCGCCGCGTGACCGTCTGCCGACGCTGCGCGCAGTAGGGCCGCTGCCGTCCAGTGACCCCTCGTGCGAGTGCGGAGGCGCTCGTTCAACTCCATCGCTCGGGCCTCCTCAAGCAGGTCGATGACGGCGTGGCTGTCGGAGCCGAGGGAGAGGGGGGAGCCGGCTCGTTGGAGGGCTACGGCGGGGCCGATGCCGTCGGCCAGGTCCCGTTCCGTCGTCGGGCACATGCAGGTGCCCGTGCCGGTCGAGCCCAGCAGCGCGATGTCCTCGTCCGTGAGGTGCGTGTTGTGGACGCCGGTGGTGCGCCGGCCGAGCACCCCGTGGTCGGCGAGGAGTCGGGTCGGGGTGCAGTCGTGGGCCGTGCGGCAGGCGTCGTTCTCCGCCGTCTGCTCGGACAGGTGGACGTGGAGCGGGGCCCGGCGCTCTTCGGCCCAGCCGGCCACGGTCGCCAACTCCCTTGCGGGCACGGCCCGTACGGAGTGGATGGCGGCACCGATCCTTGCGTGATCCCGTTCCTTGAGAAGTGAACAGCGTTCGGCCCAGGCGTCCGCGCTTCCGTCGGAGAAGCGGAGCTGGTGGCGGTTGGGGGGCTGCCCGAAGCCGGAGGAAAGGTAGGCGGTGTCGAGGAGGGTGATGCGGATACCGGCTTCGGAGGCGGCAGCGATGAGTGCCTCGCCCATGGCGTTGGGGTCGGCGTACGGGGTGCCGCCGTGCGCGTGGTGCACGTAGTGGAACTCGCCGACCGCCGTGATCCCGGCCAGCGCCATCTCGGCGTACACCGCGCGGGCGAGTGCGTGGTAGGTGTCCGGGGTCAGCTGGTCGGCGAAGGAGTACATGAACTCCCGCCAGGTCCAGAAGGTGCCGGAGCCCACCTGGACGGTGCCGCGCAGGGCGCGGTGGAAGGCGTGGCTGTGGGCGTTGGCGAGCCCGGGGAGGGTGAGTCCGCGCAGGATCTCGGCGCCGGGGGGCGGGGTGTCGATCTCGGTGCGGACGGCTGCGATCCGACCGTCCCTCACCTCCAGGGCGACGCCCGGCTCGACGTTGGTGTCGAGCCAGGCGTGTTCCAGCCAGTACGTCCGCGTGTGGGGGTGCGTCACCTGCAGGCCAGCCCTTCCAGTACGTCGGCGAGTGCGGTCACCCCGGCCACGCAGTCGTCCTCGGCCGCGAACTCGGCCGGGGAGTGCGAGACGCCCGTGGGGTTGCGCACGAACAGCATGGCGGTCGGGATGCTCCCGGAGAGGATTCCGGCGTCGTGTCCGGCACCGGTGCCGAGAACGGGGACGTTCAGGTGCGTGTCCTCGCCGGTGGTCTTCCCCAGGACCCGGGCGAGTTCGTCGCGCAGGGCGTGGTCGAACTCGACGACGGGGGTGAACGACTCCCGGACGATGTCCAGGTCGACGCCGTGCGCCTCCGCGTACTCGCGGGCCGCCTTCTCGACGCCGGTGACCACCGTGTCGAGGGTCTGCTGATCGGCGGCGCGGGAGTCGAGCCAGCCGCGCACCAGGGAGGGGATGGCGTTGACGCCGTTCGGTTCCACGGCGATCTTCCCGAACGTGGCCACGGCGCCCGCGAGTTGGGCCTCGCGGCGGGCGGCGAGCACGGTCTCGGCGTACGACAGCATCGGGTCGCGGCGGTCCACCAGCCGGGTGGTGCCGGCGTGGTTGGCCTCGCCCCTGAAGTCGAACCGCCAACGCCCGTGCGGCCAGATGGCGCTGGCGATGCCGACCCGGTCGCCGGAGAGGTCCAGCGCACGGCCCTGCTCGACGTGGAGTTCGACGAACGCGCCGATACGGGCGAGGCGTTCGGGGTCGGGGCCGATGGCGTCGGCGTCGTAACCGGCCGCCGCCATGGCCTGCAGCAGTGTGACCCCGTCGCCGTCGGTCAGCCGGTGCGCCTGCTCGACCGTGAGCTGCCCGGCGGTCAGCCGCGACCCGACACAGGCGAGCCCGAAGCGGGCGCCCTCCTCGTCACCGAAGTTCACGATGGCGAGCGGCCTGGTGAACCGCGCTCCTCTGCCCCGCAGTTCGTCGAGCGCGGCGAAGGACGACACGACTCCGAGGGGCCCGTCGAAGGCCCCGCCGTCCGGCACCGAGTCGAGATGCGACCCGGTGACGACGGCATCCCCGGCAGCGGGGTCCCCGAGCCAGGCCCACTGGTTGCCGTTGCGGTCCAGCTCGTAGGTCAGCCCGCGCGACTTCGCCTGCTCCTCGAACCAGGCCCGGCACTCGGCATCGGCACCGGTCCAGGCGTAGCGCCGGTACCCGCGGGATTCGGGGTGCCGGCCGATGGGGAGCAGCTCACGCCACATCTCGTGGAAGGAGGCCGGGGTGTGGGCCGAGCCCGCGGGCCGCACGGGCTGAGCCCGGCCATCGCTCGACGCCGGGCGCGGCCCCCCCTCACCTGCCGCAGGCTGCGGCTCAGCGCCGCCGGCCACGGGCCGCGTGGTGCCGTCGCCTGCTACAGACTGCAGGCTGCCGTCACCAGCCGTAGAGTCCAGGCCGCCGTCACCAGCCACGGGCCGCGATGCGGCATCGCCCGCCACAGACCGTGGGCAGTCGTTCCGCAGGGCGATGGGGGTCCCCCCGCTCGAACGAAGTTGAGAGTGGGGGAGGGTGGGCACGGCCGGACCCTCGGTCGGCGACGAAGCTCCCGCCTCCACCGAGGAGTTGCCGCCCCCGGCCTCACGAGCCGTCACGCGTCGTCACCCTCGCGCATCGGTACCCGCACACCCCGCTCGGCCGCGACCGTCTCCGCGATGTCGTAGCCGGCGTCGACGTGCCGGATGACGCCCATACCGGGGTCGTTGGTCAGTACCCGGCGGATCTTCTCGCCGGCGAGCTTCGTGCCGTCGGCGACGGTGACCTGGCCCGCGTGGATGGAGCGGCCCATGCCGACGCCGCCGCCGTGGTGGATGGAGACCCAGGACGCACCGGAGGCGACGTTGACCATGGCGTTCAGCAGGGGCCAGTCGGCGATCGCGTCGGAGCCGTCGAGCATGGCCTCGGTCTCGCGGTACGGGGAGGCGACGGAGCCGCAGTCGAGGTGGTCGCGGCCGATGGCCAGCGGGGCCGCCAACTCGCCGCTCGCGACCATGTCGTTGAAGCGCTCGCCGGCCTTGTCGCGCTCGCCGTAGCCGAGCCAGCAGATGCGGGCCGGGAGGCCCTGGAAGTGGACGCGCTCGCCGGCCAGCTTGATCCAGCGGTGCAGGGACTCGTTCTCGGGGAAGAGGTCGAGGATCGCCTTGTCGGTCTTGTGGATGTCGGAGGCCTCGCCGGACAGGGCGGCCCAGCGGAAGGGGCCCTTGCCCTCGGAGAAGAGGGGGCGGATGTAGGCGGGGACGAAGCCGGGGAAGGCGAACGCCCGCTCGTACCCGGCGAGTTGGGCCTCGCCGCGGATCGAGTTGCCGTAGTCGAAGACCTCGGCGCCGGCGTCCATGAAGCCGACCATCGCCTCGACGTGCTTGGCCATGGACTCACGGGCGCGGACGGTGAAGCCCGCCGGGTCCTTGGTGGCGGCGTCGGCCATGTCGTCGAAGTCGATGCCCACCGGCAGATACGCCAGCGGGTCGTGGGCCGAGGTCTGGTCGGTCACGATGTCGATGGGGGCACCCTCGGCGAGCATCTGCGGAAGCAGCTCCGCCGCGTTGCCGAGGAGGCCGATGGAGAGCGGGCGGCGGGCGTCGCGGGCCTCGACGGCGAGCTGCAGAGCGTGCTGCAGACTGTCGGCCTTCACGTCGAGGTAGCGGTGCTCGATGCGGCGCTCGATGGCGCGCGGGTCCGCGTCGATACAGATCGCGACGCCGTCGTTCATCGTGACCGCGAGGGGCTGGGCGCCGCCCATGCCGCCGAGGCCTGCGGTGAGGGTGATGGTTCCGGCGAGGGTGCCGTTGAACTTCTTCGCGGCCACGGCGGAGAAGGTCTCGTAGGTGCCCTGGAGGATGCCCTGGGTGCCGATGTAGATCCAGGAACCGGCGGTCATCTGGCCGTACATGGTGAGACCTAGGGCCTCAAGGCGCCGGAACTCCTCCCAGTTCGCCCAGTCGCCGACCAGGTTGGAGTTGGCGATGAGGACGCGCGGCGCCCACTCGTGGGTCTGCATCACGCCGACCGGGCGGCCCGACTGGACGAGCATCGTCTCGTCCTGCTTCAGGGTGCGCAGCGTGCGGACCATGGCGTCGAAGGAGCGCCAGTCGCGGGCGGCCTTGCCGGTGCCGCCGTAGACGACGAGCTTGTCGGGGTGTTCGGCGACCTCGGGGTCCAGGTTGTTCTGCAGCATCCGCAGGGCGGCTTCCTGCTGCCATCCCAGGGCGCTCAGTTCCGTACCGCGCGGTGCTCGTACGGGGCGGGGTCCTGACATGGTCTGCCTCCTAGCGGACTGCTCTCAGCGGATTTTTAACTGTAGCTATTCACATCCTGACTTCGTGAATAGAACTAGTCAATACATGGGGGCGTCTCTGTGGGCAGGCTCTGAGTGTTTGGCTGGATGTACCAACCACGGGCAACGACCTGACGGGGGCTGCAGTGAACGACGAAACCCAGGGTTACACGGACCGCGCCGCTCCCGACATCCATCCCGGCGCCGAACGCACCGCCCGCCGGGACGAAGCCGTGCGGGCCGCCGTGGAGCAGGGGCTGCTGGGGCCCGGCGCCCCCATCGCCGCGCTGCTGGACGTCACCGGCATCCGGGAGTCCGCGGCGGCGCTGCGCGCGGCGTTCGACGCGGTGACGGCGCCCGGGACGCCCGTGCTGCACGCGTTCGCCGTGAAGGCGAGTCCCCTCGTGCCGGTGCTGCGGCTGCTGCACGAGGAGGGCATCGGCGCGGAGGTGGCGAGCCCCGGTGAGCTGGCCCTGGCGCGGGCGGCGGGCGTACGACCGGAGCGGACGGTGCTCGACGCGCCCGCGAAGACGCCGGCGGAGCTGCGGGAGGCGCTGGCGCTGGGGATCGCGGTGAACGCCGACAATCCGCAGGAGCTGGGGCGGATCGACGCGCTGATGCTCCCCCATAGCCCTAAAGGCATGGGAGGTACCCCCATGGCGAGCAGTCGTTCCCCGCTCGGGATCCGGGTCAATCCGCAGATCGGCGGCGGGTCGATCGCCGCGCTCTCCACGGCCACGGCGACCTCGAAGTTCGGGGTGGCGCTGCGGGACGAGGGGGCGCGGGAGTGGGTGGTGCGGGCGTTCGCGGAGCGGCCGTGGCTGACCCGGCTGCACGCGCACACCGGGTCGCAGGGCATCCCGCTGTCACTGCTGGCGCGGGGCGTCGCGGAGACGTACCGGCTGGCGGAGGAGATCAACGCGCGGCTCGGGCGGCGGCAGATCGACACGCTCGACATCGGCGGCGGGCTGTCGGTGAACTTCGACTCGGACGCGACGACCCCGACGTACGCGCAGTACGCGCGGCTGCTGAAGGAGGCGGTGCCGGGGCTGTTCGACGGGCGGTACGGGCTGGTGACCGAGTTCGGGCGGTCGATGCTGGCCGAGCAGGGGACGGTGGTGGCCCGGGTCGAGTACGCGAAGAGTGCCGGCGGGCGGCCGATCGCGATCACGCACGCGGGCGTGCAGGTGGCGACGCGGACGGTGTACGCGCCGCAGTCGTGGCCGCTGCGGATCGCCGCCTACGACGGGAAGGGACGGCCCAAGTCGGGTCCCGAGGTGGTGCAGGACGTCGCCGGTCCGGCCTGTTTCGCGGGGGATCTGCTGGCGGAGGGATGCGCGCTGCCGTTGCTTGAGCAGGGGGACTACGCGGCGGCGCTGGACACCGGGGCGTACTACTTCGCGGCGCACTACGCCTACAACTCCCTTGCCCGGCCCGGGATTTACGGCTTCGTGCAGGACGGTGCCGGGGGTGTGGCTTTCGCGACCGTGCGGAAGCCGCAGACGGTGGCGGAGATCGTGGCCGAATCCGGCGGGGCGCACGCCGCCGCGCTCACCACCCTGCGGGCGCCCGGGGGCCGTTGACGCACACCGGTGCGAGCACGGTTCAACTGACCCCTGTAACTCGTGTGAAAACGGGGTCAGTTGACCCACCTTAGTCACTCGGGGGCATGTTCCACCGGAAAATGCCAGATCCCTCACCCCTCGGCCACACGGTGCGTAGCTTCGTCGTCACTCAGCCGAACCGCAGGCGGGAGGGGAGCCACGGTGCCCGGAATCGACGAGTGCTTACTGGAGGCCATGCGACTGCCCGGTGCCCGGGGCGTCGCGCTGGTCGACTGGACGAGCGGGCTGGCCCTGGGCGTCGTCGGGGAGTCCCCCGGCGGCGACCAGGAGGCCAGTGCCGCCGAGGCCGCGGAGCTGGCGCGGCTGGCGGCGGAGCACCGGGCGTTCGCGTCCGTCGGGGAGGACGGTGAGGAGACCGACGATCCTCCGCTGGAGGATCTGATCGTCAGCAACCGGGACAGCTATCACGTGCTGCGGTTCGTGCGGACGTCGTTCGACAGCAGTGTGTTCCTGCATCTGTGGCTGGCCCGCGCGGAGGGCAATCTCGCACTGGCCCGTATCCGGCTCGGCGAGATGGCCGGACGGCTGGTGCTGGGATGACCGCGGTCAGGACCACGCCCACCACCCCGCCGCCCCGGCTGCCCGTGCGGGCCAAGGCCGCGGCCGGCGACCGGGGTTGGGGCGGTGTCTCGCCGATGCTGACGCGGCTCGCCGCCGAGGAGGCGACCGGTGTTCTCGTCCGCGAGCGGGGCAGCCTCCATCTCGTCGACGGCCGGGTCGTGCACGCCGAGAGCCCGTCCGCCCCCGGGCTCGACCTGCTCCTCACCGCGCACGGCACGCTGCGCGCCGAGGCCTGGGAGGCCGCCGCCAGGGCGACCGACGACCGGCACGCCACGACCCGACTGCTGCTGGACGGCGGCCTGTTGAGCCCGGGCGCGCTGGAACTGTGCCATCTCGGGGCGCTGTACGACGCGGCGTACTTCGTGCTCGCGCCCAGCAGCACCCCGGGCCGTTTCCGCTACGGCGTCACGCATCCGCTCGGCTCCGTGCGGCCGGTTCCGGTGGCCGCACTGGAGCGCGAGACGCTGCGCCGCCGCGATCTGCTGCACCGCGTCTGGCCGGACGCGGCGACGGACGGCGCGCCGCTGGTGCGGGCCGACCCCGTCGCGCCCCCGCCGGTCACCGCGCGGCAGGCGGCGGTGCTGGCGCGGGTGGACGGCGTCCGCACGGCGCCGGACATCGCGCGGGCGCTGGGCCGGCGGGCGTACCCCACGCTGCTGGACGTTCGGCGGCTGGTGTCGGCGGGGCTCGTGTCGCCCCGGGCGCCCGCGCCCGCCGCCGAGCCCCTGCCGGACGTCACCGATCCCGACATCACGTTGCTGAAGAGGCTCAGGGATGCGCTGGAGGCCCTTTGAGCGGCAGCGAGCACGCGCTGAGAGGAGAGAGCCGATGGCCTCCGAGGCGGAGATCCTCGACGAGCTGCGCCGGTTGAGAGCCCGCGTGCCCCAGCTGACCGGGGCGCTGGCGGCGGGCGTCGACGGTCTCGTCCTGGCCCAGGACACCCCGGGCGTCGAGCCGGAGCGGGTCGCCGCGCTCACCGTGACGGCGCTCGGCGTGGCCGTACGGATGGCGGACGCGACCGGGCAGGGCGACTTCCGCGAGCTGATCGTGCGCGGGGTCTACGGCTATGTCGTGACCTACGCGGCGGGCCGCGGCGCCGTGCTGACCGTGCTCGCGCAGGACCGCGTCCACGTCGGCCGACTGCTGCTGGAGGGCCGCCGCGCGGGGGCCCGGATCGGGGAGCTGGTCGACGCCGAGGCGGCTGCCGCGGCCGTAGCAACACCCGTAGCAACAGCCGAAGCCACACCCGTAGCCACAGCCACAGCCGGAGCCGGAGCCGAGGAGAAGACCGACGCGGCGCCCGCCGAGGCGCCCCCCAAGACCACCACCGCACGAACGAGAACAGCGCGCGCACCACGCACCACCACAAGCACCAACGCGCGTACCACCACGGAAAGTTGAACGGAACCAAAGGAGCACTGTCATGGCCAACACCGAAACCTCCCTCAAAGAGGCGCTGACCTCCATCGAGGGCGCGACCGGGGTCGCGCTCGTCGACTACACCAGCGGTATGGCGCTCGGCACGCTGGGCGGCAGCAAGACCTTCGACCTCGGCGTCGCCGCCGCCGGGAACACCGACGTCGTGCGCTCCAAGATGCGCACGATGGAGCACCTCGGTCTGAAGGGCGACATCGAGGACATCCTGATCACGCTGTCCAACCAGTACCACCTGATCCGCCTGATCAAGGGGCGCGGCGGCAACGGCCTCTTCCTCTACCTGGTCCTGGACTCCAACCGGGCCAACCTGGCGATGGCCCGGCACCAGTTGAAGAAGATCGAGGCGGACCTGGAGGTCTAGAGCAGGTCCGAAACCCGGCTAGGCGAAGACGTCGCCGCGGCGGCGCGCCCCGCCCGGGGTCGCGTCGCCCGCGGCGATGCCGGTGGAGCGGTAGCCCTTGACCGGCTTGCCGGCGGGGGCGCCGTCGCGCTTGTCGAGCCAGTCCACGCGGATCCACAGCAGGGCGTCGTCGGCCCGTTCCCGGCGGCCCAGCCAGGCGGCCTTGAGGCGCAGGCCCGTACCGGCGCCGGCGAGCAGCATGCCGCCCGCCGCGGGCACGGCGAACGAACTCGCCAGCGCGAGCGCGAGGGCGAGGACGAGCCACCAGCGGTGGGCGCGGCGCCAGTTCCGTACGCTCACCGCGCGGTCCTGGAGCACGTCGTGCTTCCCGGCCCGGGCGGCGCCGCGGGCGAGCGCGGTGTAGCGCTTGCGGCGCGCGTACGACACCACGATCGCCGCGATGATGAACAGCGCGGCCCCGGCCATCACCCCGATCCGGCGCCCGGTGATGCCGGGCAGCAGCACGCCGACACCCGCCGCCAGCACCCCGAACCACCACATCGGGGCGGCTCCGGCCCGTACGACGACTGCCACTCGGGCCAGCCCCTGGACTCTGCGATCTCCGCGTGCCACGTCCCGCCTCCTGGTCGTCCCGGCACAGTTCCGTAGAGCCGGGAGACTAGTGAGCGAACGTGAGACGAGTCTGAGAACACGGCGGCGGGGACGGGACGGTTGACCGAGGCAGGCCCGCTCAACAGCTCGGCGAGCACGGATGCCCAAGGGGCGCGGGGCTGCGACATTGGCGGCTCCGCCGCGGGGCGCGGCCAGCCACGGCGCACCTGCACCCGAAAGCCACTGCCGTCAGCCGACGACCACCGTGGGTCGGCGTCGGTGTCCCCGGCAACCCCCCGCCGCCCGCGCAGCGTCCGTCACTCCACGAACAGCCCCCGCGCCGCCGCCCGCGCGTCGAACTGCTCCAGCCGGGCCTGCGCGTCCGGCAGGTCGTCGCACATCGCCTCCAGGAGGACCCGGCCGAG
Source organism: Streptomyces sp. NPDC058469 (assembly GCF_042721125.1). Classification (NCBI taxonomy): domain Bacteria; kingdom Bacillati; phylum Actinomycetota; class Actinomycetes; order Kitasatosporales; family Streptomycetaceae; genus Streptomyces; species Streptomyces sp. NPDC058469. The sequence goes on along the minus strand of NZ_JBHXME010000048.1, from coordinate 47,837 downwards.
CAGCATCGGCGCGCAGGCCGTGTCGAAGGCGAGGCCGGTGCCGACGGCGGCCGGGATCAGCAGGTCGGACACCTTGGCGACGGGCGCGAACGCCGAGTCCGCGACGGTGACGACGGTCAGGCCCGCCTCCCTCGCGTACGCCAGCGTGTCGACGACCTCGCGCGGATGCCGGGGCAGCGCGAAGCACAGCAGGGTGGTGGCACCGGCCCGGACGGCCGCGTCGATCCGGTCGTGGATCATCGTGCCGCCCTCGTTGAGCAGCCGTACGTCCGGATGGACCTTGGCGGCGAAGTACGCGAAGCCGTACGCCTGGGAGGCCGCCGCGCGCAGGCCGAGGACGGGCAGCGGACGCGAGGCGGCGAGCAGCCGGCCGGCCTTCGCGACCGGCCGGGGGTCGGCCAGTATCTCGGCGAGGTGCTTGAGGTTCTCGATCTCGGCCTCTACGGCCTGCTGGTACTCGTTGTACGACGCCGTGTCCGTGGCCGACTCGGCGGGGGCGACCTCGCGGAGGTGTTTGCGCAGCGCCGGGTAGCCGTCGAAGCCGAGGGCGACCGCGAAGCGGGTCACGGAGGGCTGGCTGACGCCGGCGAGTTCGGCGAGTTCGACGCTGGAGAGGAACGGCACGTCGGCGGCGCGGCGCACCATGCTGTGCGCGATGCGCCGCTGGGTCGGCGTGAGCCGGTGCCCCTCGAAGAGCGCCTGCAGCCGTGCGGCCGGGCTGTCGGTCACACCCATACTCCTGTCCACGGCCCCCTCCGCGCTCCCCTCCACACTCCTGTCCTCGCTCCTGTCCCCGCTCATGACGTGCTCCCCCTCCAGATCTCGGTGAACCGGTCCAGCAGTCCCGTCGCCGCCGTCACATCGTCCGTGAGCGGCCGGTCCGCCGTCTCGTCGTTTAGCACCGACTCGGCCAGCTCCAGCGCGCGACCGACCGGGAGTTCCGGGTCGGGCCGCAGACCGCGCTGACGCAACGCCCGTACGGCGGCGACGAGTTCGCAGCCGACGACGAGACGGTACGCGCGGCAGGCGCGCAGTGTCTGACGTGCGGCGAGCGAGGCGAAGCTGGCCTGTTCCTCGACGCCCCGGGAGAGTACAGCGTGCCCGAGCGAGGCGGGAGCCGAGAAGGCCCGCAGGTCGCCGAGGGCCGCCGCGGCGGCGTACTCCAGGATCATCACGCCGGAGGATGCGGCCTCGTTGTCGGCGAGGAAGGGCCTGAGGCGGGTGAACGCGGGCTCGTTCAGCGAGGAGAGCCGGGACGTCGACAGGCGGGCCACCTGGGTGAGCGCGAGCCTGAAGTGGTCCAGGGCGAGGACGAGTTGGGCCTGGTAGAAACCGCCGTGGTGGTAGGCGGTCATGTCCTCGGCGGAGATGAAGGGGTTCTCGGCGGCGGCGTTGATCTCGATCGCGAGCACCTCCTCCAGCGCGTCCGCCGCGTCGTGCGCGGGCCCGTGGATCTGCGGCAGACACCGGAAGCCGTACGGGTCCTGAATACGCCCGAGCGGAGGAGTGGGCCGGTCGGCGGCCCCGATCAACTCCCGCATCCGCCGCGCGACTTCGGTCGACCCCCGATGCGGCCGGGCGGCGTGCACGGGCGCGGCGTACGGCTCGTGCGACCCGTCGACGGCGAGCAACGAAAGCGCCCCGACGACCTGCGTGGCCCCGATGAGCCCCCGCAACTCGTGCAGGGCGAGGGCGGACTGCCCGAGGGTGAGCGCGTTGCTGCTGATGAGAGCGAGGGCGTCGTTGTTGTCGAGGGGCTGGGGCTCGGGAACTCCGGTGAGGGCATGGGGCACGGGAACTCCGGCGAGGGCGCGGGGCTCGGGAACTCCGGTGCGGGCATGGGGCTCTCGAACTCCGGTGAGGGGACGGGTACTTGAGGCCGACGCGCCACGGCTGCCGCCCCCGTCGGCGTCACGGCGACCGAACCCTCCGGCATCGCGCCCGGCAGAACCCCCGGCGTCGCGATCCCCGGCGCCACGCCCGACAGAACCCCCGGCATCAAGGCCGCCGAAAGTCCCCGCGCCCCGCCCGCCAGAACTCGCCACGCCAGGCCCACCGCGACCCTCCGCATCTCGCCCGCCGAAGGCCACCCCACCAAGCGTGCCAACACCCTCCGCGACCCGCCAGGGATGCTCCCCCACCAACGCCAGCCCCACCTGCGCCAGCGCCGCGATGTCCCCCGTCCCCACCGAGCCGAACTCGTTGACGACCGGATACACCCCGTTCTCCAGCGCCTCGCACAGCGCGGTGACGACCGTAGGCCGAAGTCCCGCACCGCCCGCCAGCAACTGGTTGGCGCGGACGGCGAGCATGGCCCGCACCTCCCGGGCCGGGAGTTCGTCGCCGATCGCACCGGCGTGGCTGCGCAGCAACCTCAACCCGTGCTCGGCGGCCGCCTCCGTGGGCACGTCCTCGTTCCGGTTGGCGCCGACGCCGGTCGAGCGGCCGTAGACGCGGCCGGTCGCGGCGATCTGGCGGGCCGCGTCCCAGGACTCGGTCGCGCGCTTCATCGCGTCGGTGCCGGGGACCGGGCGGGCGTCCCCGTCGGCGAGTCGTACGACGTCGGTGACCCCGAAGCCGACCCCGTCGAGGACGACCAGACCGGTGCCTCCGGACAGCGTCACATCGGAGGCGTCCACGATCTGAGACGACATAAGGCGACGAACTCCCCTCAATCAGGACACTCGATCTTGCCTGCCGGTCATCCGTTACCTCGGATTAACGCGGAGACATTGACAAACTATTCAGACACCGAGAACTCTGCATGACGTTATACAGCCGGGCAAGGGACAACTCATGATCCAGTTCGACGCGGTCCACAAACGCTTCCCCAACGGCACGACAGCAGTTCACGATCTCTCCCTGGAGATGCCGGAAGGCGGGGTCACCGTACTGGTCGGATCCTCCGGTTGCGGCAAGACGACCACCCTTCGGATGATCAATCGGATGATCGACCCGACCTCGGGCGTCATCAAGGTCGGCGGCAAGGACGTCACCCAGCAGGACGCCGCGGAACTGCGCCGTTCCATCGGGTACGTCATCCAGCAGTCGGGCCTCTTCCCGCACCGCACGGTCCTCGACAACATCGCCACCGTGCCGCTCCTGCTGGGCCACGGCCGCAAGAAGGCCAGGGCCCGCGCCGCCGAACTCCTGGAGACCGTCGGTCTCGCCGCCGACGCCGGGAAGCGCTACCCGCACCAGCTCTCCGGCGGCCAGCAGCAGCGCGTCGGCGTGGCCCGCGCGCTCGCCGCCGACCCACCGGTGCTCCTGATGGACGAGCCCTTCGGCGCCGTAGACCCGGTGGTCCGCACCCAGCTCCAGGACGAACTGCTGCGCCTGCAGAAGGAGTTGAACAAGACCATCGTCTTCGTCACGCACGACATCGACGAGGCCGTACGGCTCGGCGACCGCATCGCGATCTTCCGCACCGGCGGCCACCTCGTCCAGTGCGCGGCGCCCACCGAACTCCTCGCCCGCCCGGCCGACGACTTCGTCGCCGACTTCCTCGGCGCCGAGCGCGGCCTCAAGCTGCTCTCCCTGAAGACCCTCGCCGACGTCCCGCAGGGCCCGGCCCCCGAGGGCGACACCTGGACGCTCGTACTCGACGAGGCCCGCAAGCCCCTCCACTGGGCGACCAAAGCCACGGACGGCGCCGAGATCCCCGTACGACCGCTCCACGACGGCGACTCCCTGCTCGCGGCCCTCAACGAGTCCGTCGCCTCCCCGAACGGCCTGATAGCCCGCGTCGACGCGGCCGGCGTCCTCACCGGCGTCTCCTCCCGCGACGACATCCACACCCACGCGGGCCAGGCGCACGCCGACGCGCGGACGCACACGGGGACCACGGAGACCGAGGCGGCCGCCGCATGACCATCGACTGGTCGTGGATAGGCGACCACACCGACGACCTCACCAGCCTCACGCTCTCGCACCTCCAGGCCGCGATGAGCGCCGTCTTCTTCGGCCTGCTGATCTCGCTCCCGCTGGCCGTCGTGGCCCACCGCGTCCGGCCGCTCCGGGGCTTCCTGCTCGGCCTGTCGAACGTCCTCTTCACGATCCCGTCGATCGCGATCTTCGTGCTCCTGCTGCCGATCAGCGGCCTCACCCGCACCACGACCGTGATCGGCCTGACGGTCTACACGCTGGTCGTGCTGCTGCGGAACACGGTCGAGGGCCTCGACTCGGTCCCCGCGAAGACGAAGGAGGCCGCGAAGGCGATGGGCACGCGCCCCCTGCGCACGCTCCTCACCGTCGAACTCCCCCTCGCGCTCCCGGTGATCATGGCCGGGGTCCGCATCGCCACCGTCATGTCGATCTCGCTCGTCTCGGTCGCGACCTACATCGGCGACGGCGGCCTCGGCCAGCTCTTCACCGACGGCTTCCAGCGCGACTTCCCGACGCCGGTCATCGTCGGCGTCGTCCTGACCCTGCTCCTGGCCGTCGTGGCGGACGCCCTGCTGGTCGGCCTCCAGTACGTCCTCACCCCGTGGAAGAGGCGGCGAGCCTGATGTTCGAACTCTTCAAGAACCTCGCCAAGTGGCTGACCAGCGGCTCCCAGTGGGCCGGTTCGGACGGCATCGCCCACCGCCTCGCCGAGCACCTCCAGTACTCGCTCCTCGCGACCCTCATCGCGGCCGCGATCGGCCTCCCGCTCGGTCTGCTGATCGGCCACACCGGCAGGGGCGCGTTCCTCGCGATCAACCTCGCCTCCTTCGGCCGCGCCCTGCCGACCGTGGGCCTGGTCGTCCTCGTCTTCCTGGCCAGCGGCCTGTCCATGTGGCCGGTGTACATCGCGCTGGTCGCCCTCGCGGTCCCGTCGATCGTGACGAACACCTACGCCGGGATGACGGCCGTGGATCCGGATGTGAAGGACGCGGCCCGCGGGCAGGGCATGCGCGGCCACCAGGTCCTCTTCCAGGTCGAGTTGCCCCTCGCGCTCCCCCTGATCATGACCGGCCTGCGCCTCGCACTGATCCAGGTGGTGGCCACCGCCACGATCGCCGCCTACGTCTCGTTCGGCGGCCTGGGCCGCTACGTCTTCGACGGACTCGCCCAGCGCGACCTCGTGCAGGTGCTCGGCGGGGCGGTGCTCGTCGCGCTCGTCGCCATCGTCCTGGACCTGGGCCTGTCCGGCCTCCAGCGCTTCCTCTTCCGCCACCGCACCGCCTAGGAAACCCGGGAACCCGAAAATGAACCGTCGCACCCTCCTCGGCGCCCTCGCCGGAACGGCCGTCGCCGTCCCCGTCCTGTCCTCCTGCGCGGGCGGCGTCACCTCGCTGGACGGCGGGGGCTCCGCCGGCGGTGGCAGCGCCTCCAGCAAGAACGGCGTCACCATCGGCACCGCCAACTTCACCGAGAACCAGGTCCTCGGCTACCTCTACGCCGCCGCCCTCGAAGCGGCCGGCGTGAAGGTCAAGGTCCGCCCCAACCTCGGCACCCGCGAGATCGTCTTCCCCGCCCTCAAGAGCGGCGACATCGACGTCCTGCCCGAGTACCAGGGCTCCCTGCTCACCTACCTCCAGCCCCAGTCCAAGGTCGCGGAGGCGGGCGAGATGCAGAACGCCCTCACCCTCGCCCTCCCCTCCGGCCTCCAGGTCCTGCCCTACGGCATCGCGGAGGACGCGGACTGCTTCGTCGTCACCCGCGCGACCGCCAAGAAGTACGGCCTGACCTCGCTCGCCGACCTGGCGAAGCACAACGGCAAGCTCGTCATCGGCGCCTCCGCCGAGGTGAAGACCCGTCAGGTGGGCGTCGTAGGACTGAAGTCCGTGTACGGCGTGGAGTTCAAGGAGTTCAAGTCCCTTGATTCCGACGGGCCGTTGGTGAAGGGCGCGCTGAAGAAGGGCGATGTGGACGTGGCGAACCTGTTCACCACCGACACCGACATCAAGGCCAACGACTGGGTCGTCCTGACCGACCCCAGGACCCTGATCCCCAGCCAGCACATCGTCCCCTTGATAGCCGACCGCGTGGCCGACCCCACGGTCCGCAAGGCTCTCGCGCGCCTGGGCAACCTCCTCACGACCGCCCAGCTCACCGAGCTGAACCGCCAGGTGGACAAGGACAAGAAGGACCCGGAGGACGTGGCGAACACGTACGCGAAGCAGCACGGCATCACGAAGTAGTCGCCGGTCGACGTAATGACCGGTCGATGATCTGACGACGAATCACCCAAGTGTCGTTAATCGACACTCTGGGTAACTGATCGCATGCGTAGGGTGATTGTGCGCTACAAGCACAACGTGCTCTCCCGGCACACCACCTGAGGAAACGCATGGCCTCGAACCGCAGGGCCTTCCTGACGGCCACCGCCGTCGGCGCGATGGCCACCGCCCCTACGACCGCCACCGCCGCCGTCGGCCCACGGCCCCACCCGGCCACCGCCCCCGCCGCGCTCGCCGAACTCCTGGACGGCAACCGCCGCTACGCCACCGACCACTCCCGCCACCCCGACGAGAGCCGCCGGCTGCGCCGGCAACTGGCCACCGCACAGCACCCGTTCGCGGTGATCGTCGGCTGCATCGACTCCCGGGTACCGCCGGAGCTGGTCTTCGACCAGGGCCTCGGCGACCTGTTGTGCATAAGGACGGCCGGCGAGGTCCTGGACGAGGCGGTGCTCGCGTCCATCCAGTACGGGGTGGAGGAACTGCGCATCCCCCTGGTGCTGGTGCTCGGCCACGAGCGCTGCGGCGCGGTGGCGGCGACCCTCGCGCACCTGGAGACCGGCGCCCCCGTCCCCGGACACCTCGCCCTCCTCGTGGACGAGATCAGCCCGGCCGCGCGCCGCACCCGCGCCCTGCCCGGCGACTGGGCCGAGCACACCATGCGGGCCCACACGGCCTGGGTCCGGGACGCGATCCGCGCCGACCCCGCCTTCACCTCCGCGCACGTCGTCGCGGCCCGCTTCGACCTCGACACGGGGCTCGTGTCCCTGCTGCCGTAGCCCCAACTCCCGCTGCCGTAGGCCCACTTCTCCCCTCTTCTCTCCTCCTCTCCCCCTCTTCTCCCCCACGCTCCTGACGCGAAGAAGCTCATGAACATGAACGGCGTGCTCTCCGTCCTGCCCTCCCCCGCCGACTTCCGCACCATGACCCGCGCCCCGCGCCGCGACCTCCTGTGCGGCCTCACGGTCGCCGTCGTGGCCCTGCCCCTCGCCCTCGGTTTCGGGGTCACGTCCGGTCTCGGCGCGGCCTCCGGCCTGATCACCGCGATCGTCGCCGGTACGCTCGCCGCGCTGTTCGGCGGCTCCGCACGCCAGGTCAGCGGCCCGACCGGCGCGATGACCGTCGTCCTCGTCCCGATCGTCCACGAGTACGGCGCGAACGGCGTCCTGACGGTCGGTCTGATCTCCGGCTTCATGCTCCTGGTGCTCGCCTTCGCCCGCGCGGGTGCGGCGATGGCGTACGTCCCCGCACCCGTGATCGCCGGTTTCACCATCGGCATCGCGTGCGTGATCGGGCTCCAGCAGGTGCCGTCCGCGCTGGGCGTGCCCACCCCGAGCGGTGACCAGGTCGCGGTGGTCGCGGCGCGGGCGGCGGAGGAGTTCGACGGAACCCCGCACTGGGCCGCCCTGCTGCTGGCCCTCGGCTCGGCCGCGCTGATGCTGGCCGGGGCGCGCTGGAAGCCGACAGTTCCCTTCTCCCTGGCGGCAGTTGCCGTGGCGACCGTCGTCTCGGAGGCCCTGCACCTGCACGTCACCCGCCTGGGCACACTCCCGGCGTCCCTGCCCGCCCCCTCCCTCGCCTTCCTGGACGTCTCCCGGGTCCCCTCCCTGCTTCTTCCGGCCGCGGCGGTAGCGGCGTTGGCCGCCCTGGAGTCCCTCCTCTCGGCCTCCGTCGCGGACGCGATGCGCCCCGGCGAACGCCACGACCCCGGCAAGGAACTCTTCGGCCAGGGCATCGCCAACCTCGCGGCCCCGCTCTTCGGCGGCGTCCCGGCGACGGGCGCCATCGCCCGCACCGCGGTCAACGTCCGCACCGGCGCCACCTCCCGCCTGGCCGCGCTCGCGCACGCCGTGATCCTCGCCGGGATCGTCGCGGTCGCGGCGCCGCTGGTGGGCCGTATCCCGCTGGCCGCGCTGGCCGGGGTGCTGCTGGCGACGGCCGTGCGCATGGTGGAGACGGACGCGGTGCGCGCGATGGCCCGCTCGACGCACGGCGACGCCCTGGTCCTGGCCCTCACCGCGGCCGGCACCCTCGCCCTCGACCTGGTGCGCGCGGTCCTGATCGGCCTCGGCGTCTCGGTCCTGCTCGCCCTGCGCGCGGCGATGCGCGGCACCCGCCTCACCCCCGCCACGACCGACGAACTCCCGGGCACCTCCGGCACGGTGACCTACCGCTTCGACGGCCCGCTCCTGTTCGCCGCCGCCCACCGCTTCCGCCGCGGCCTCGCCGACGTCCAGGACGTGACCGCCGTAGACCTACGCCTGTCGGGGCTGACGGCGGTGGACGCGACGGGCGCGCTCGCGCTGAAGGACGCGGTGGGCGAGCTGCGCGACCGGGGCATCGAGGTCCGTATCTCCGGCGTGGAACAAGGCCACCATCGCAGGGTGCTGGAGTCGCTCGGGGTGCTCCCGGTGAACCCGACGTCCAACAGGGGGGCTATCCCCAGTGCAGCGGGCGCGGCGGCTCCCTAATCTGAGTCGCATGACGGGAATGGATTCGCACGACGTCGAACTCAAGAAGGAACTCAACGCCACCCTGCAGGCGCGCAGGGAACTCGGCGACGAGTACGAGTCGGGGGGGGGGGGGGCGGACCAGGGGTATGTCGGACACCCCCACCGCGGCCGGGGGGGTCGCCGCGGGGGCCGGCACCGGGCCGCGGGCCACAGGGTGGTGGGCCGCGGCG
>NZ_JBHXME010000048.1:11455-38980 GCF_042721125.1 Streptomyces sp. NPDC058469 | reverse complement strand
GTAACACACCCCCACCGTGCTGGCGGGCTGGTAAGTGGGGGAGGTTTAGGTGGGGGCGGTGGTCGACTCGTTCCTGGATATGGTCGACCAGCGCATCGACGGCGCGGTGGAACGCCGGGTGCGCCGGCAGCTGGCCGAGCAGCAGATGGTGGTCGCCCGCGGCTCCCGCGCACCGCAGGGCACCGATTCCTGGGGCGAACGCTTCGGCTTCGGCATCGTCTCGATGGTCTTGGCGATCCCGCTGTCCGCGATCGGCGGCGGCATCGCCCACCTTCCCGGCCTGCTGGTCGCGTGGGTCGGCATCGTCGGCGTCAACGCCGTCCAGGCCGCCCGCACCAACCCGGGGCTCTTCGGCGGCCGACGCGCGAAGTCCTCCCAGGACAGTGAGTGGGAGGACTGAAGAGGACTGAACGGTGCTCGCGCCTGGGGAGTTGGGCCACTACAGGGCCTGCCGGGCCGTAGAAGAACGGCCGTAGAAAAGTGCGAGGCCGTGGAAAAGCTATGCGCGGGGACCGCCGCACCCCCCGTTGCCGGGAGGGCGGGACGACGGCGGTCCCCGCGAGGGACGCGTGCCGGGTCAGGGCCGGGCGTGCGCGTCCAAGGCGTCGGTGGAGGTCCGGGAGCCGCTCCGGAGGTCCGTGACGCCGTTTTTGTGTCGGCGAGGCGGGGAGCCGCTCCCGCCCTGCCGACACCCACTAATCTGCCCGACGCTTGTTAAGCGTGTGCTGCGTGGACGTGACGCGCTCGTACCACTTCCGCGAAGTCCACCGTTTTGGTGGGCAACCGCAAAGTCGCCGCCGTCACGGCCCGTTCACCGGACGTTTCCTACTGCTTCCCGCCCTTGGCGAGGAAGGACAGCAGGTCCTGCCGGCTGATGACACCGGTCGGCTTGCCCTCGACCAGGACGATCGCGGCGTCGGCGGCGCCCAGCACGGTCATCAGGTCGCCCACCGGCTCACCGGAACCGACCTGCGGCAGCGGGGCCGACATGTGCTTCTCCAGCGGGTCGGTCAGCGAGGCGCGCTGGGTGAACAGGGCGTCCAGCAGCTCCCGTTCGACGACCGAGCCGACGACCTCCGCCGCCATGACGTCGGGGTGACCGGCGCCCGGCTTCACGATCGGCATCTGCGAGACGCCGTACTCGCGCAGCACCTCGATGGCCTCGCCGACCGTCTCGTCCGGGTGCATGTGCACGAGGGACGGGATGGCGCCGTGCACCTTGTCGTTGAGGACGTCGGCGACGCGGGCGCTGGGACCCTCGTCCTCCAGGAAGCCGTAGTCGGCCATCCACTCGTCGTTGAAGATCTTGGAGAGGTAGCCGCGACCGCTGTCGGGGAGGAGGACCACGACCACGTCGTCCGGCCCGAGCCGCTCCGCGACCCGCAGCGCGGCCACGACGGCCATCCCGCAGGAGCCGCCCACCAGCAGCCCCTCCTCCTTCGCCAGCCGACGGGTCATCTGGAAGGAGTCCTTGTCGGACACGGCGACGATCTCGTCCGCGACGGTCCGGTCGTAGGCGGTCGGCCAGAAGTCCTCACCGACGCCCTCGACGAGATACGGCCGCCCGGAGCCGCCGGAGTAGACGGACCCCTCGGGGTCGGCACCGATGACCTGGACGGCCCCGTCGCTGGCGTCCTTGAGGTAGCGCCCGGTGCCGGAGATCGTCCCGCCCGTCCCCACACCCGCCACGAAGTGGGTGATCTTCCCCTCGGTCTGCTTCCACAGCTCGGGGCCGGTCGAGTGGTAGTGGGAGAGCGGATTGTGGGGGTTGGAGTACTGGTCCGGCTTCCAGGCGCCCGGCGTCTCACGGACCAGCCGGTCGGAGACGTTGTAGTACGAGTCCGGGTGCTCGGGGTCCACAGCGGTCGGGCACACGACCACTTCGGCGCCGTACGCGCGCAGCACGTTGATCTTGTCGGTGGACACCTTGTCGGGGCACACGAAGATGCAGTGGTACCCCTTCTGCTGGGCGACGATGGCCAGGCCGACGCCGGTGTTGCCGCTGGTCGGCTCGACGATGGTGCCGCCGGGCTGAAGCTCCCCGCTCTTCTCGGCCGCCTCGATCATGCGCAGCGCGATGCGGTCCTTCACGGATCCGCCGGGGTTGAAGTACTCCACCTTGGCCAGAACGGTCGCCTGGATGCCCGCGGTCACGCTGTTGAGCCTCAGCAGCGGGGTGTTGCCGACGAGGCTGATCATCGAGTCGTGGAATTGCACCGTTGTCTCCGGTTGCTGCAAAGAAGTGTCGTGAATGGTCCTGTCAGCGTAAGGCCCGGAAATGACGTTCACCGCCCGTTGAGATTGGACGACGTGCTGTTCGGGGCAAGGAGTGGATGACGGCTACGAGGAGGTGGCGGCGACGTATGACGAGGATGTCGAGGGCGCGGGTGGCCCGGCGGATCGCGGCCGGTGCGGCGTACGGCGGTGGTGGGGTCGGACTGGTGGGCGCGGCGGCGATCGGCCTGGTGCTGGCCGAGGTCCGCTTCGTGAAACGGCATGTGGGCAACGGCCATGGTGCGGGCAGCAACCATGTGCCGAGCGCGGACGGCCGGTACGGACATGTCTACGACACCCCGGGTGAACCCCCGATCCGGCTGACCATGCTCGGCGACTCCACGGCCGCCGGGCAGGGTGTGCACCGGGCGGCGCAGACCCCGGGCGCGCTGCTGGCCTCGGGTCTCGCGGCGGTCGCGGAACGCCCGGTCGAGCTGCGCAACGTGGCCCTCCCGGGCGCCCAGTCCGACGACCTGGACCGCCAGGTGGCGCTGGCCCTCGCGGACACCACTCGGGTGCCCGACGTCTGCGTGATCATGATCGGCGCGAACGACGTCACCCACCGCATGCATCCGACCCGCTCGGTCCGCCATCTGTCGTCGACGGTACGACGGCTGCGCACGGCCGGCGCCGAGGTGGTCGTCGGCACCTGTCCCGACCTGGGGACGGTGGAGCAGGTCCAGCAGCCGCTGCGCTGGCTGGCCCGCCGGGCGTCCAGACAGCTGGCGGCGGCCCAGACGATCGGCACGGTCGAGCAGGGCGGGCGCACGGTGTCGCTGGGCGACCTGCTGGGCCCCGAGTTCGCGGCGAACCCGCGTGAGCTGTTCGGCCCGGACAACTTCCATCCCTCGGCGGAGGGCTACGCGACGGCCGCGATGGCCATCCTGCCGACCGTCTGCGCGGCGCTGGGCCTCTGGCCGGCGGAAGAGGACCGCCCGGACGCGTCCCGCCGCGAGGGCTTCCTGCCGGTGGCCCGGGCTGCCGCGGAGGCGGCTTCGGAGGCGGGGACGGAGGTCACGGCGGCGATGCCGACCGGGCCACGGGGTCCGTGGGCGTTGCTGAAGCGGCGCAAGAGGAGGCGGGTGCAGGAGGCGTCGCCGGTTCACTCGTCCGTTTCGTCGACTTCTCGACCCACCGAGTCGGGTGGTGGGTGGGCATAGGTCGGGGGTCCAGGGGGCGGAGTCCCCTGGGACGGTCAGTGAGCCAAGCAAGCGCTTAGAAAACTGCGGTCAGGGTCACACAGCGATCCCCGTGACCTGTGCCATACGTACGGGTAACTTCCCAAGAAGCCCCCACATCACCGTACGTACTCCCACCCGCCACCCGACCACCGCCCCTCAACGAGGCGCTACGCGCCGCCCTTTCTTGCCTGGAGCCGTGATGCCCGAAGCCGTCATCGTCTCGACCGCCCGCTCCCCCATCGGCCGCGCCTTCAAGGGCTCCCTCAAGGACCTGCGCCCCGACGACCTCACCGCCACGATCATCCAGGCCGCCCTCGCCAAGGTCCCCGAGCTGGACCCGAAGCTCATCGAGGACCTGATGCTCGGCTGCGGCCTCCCCGGCGGTGAGCAGGGCAGCAACCTCGGCCGGATCGTCGCCGTACAGATGGGCATGGACCACCTGCCGGGCTGCACGATCACCCGTTACTGTTCCTCGTCGCTGCAGACCAGCCGCATGGCCCTGCACGCCATCAAGGCGGGCGAGGGCGACGTCTTCATCTCGGCCGGTGTCGAGATGGTCTCCCGGTTCGTGAAGGGCAACTCCGACAGCCTCCCGGACACGCACAACCCGGTCTTCGCCGAGGCCGAGGCCCGTACCGCCGAGGTCGCCGCGAGCGAGGGCGCGAGCTGGCACGACCCGCGCGAGGACGGCCTGGTCCCCGACCCGTACATCGCGATGGGCCAGACCGCGGAGAACCTGGCCCGGATCAAGGGCGTCACCCGCCAGGACATGGACGAGTTCGGCGTCCGCTCGCAGAACCTCGCCGAGGAAGCCATCAAGAACGGCTTCTGGGAGCGCGAGATCACCCCGGTCACGCTGCCCGACGGCACGGTCGTGTCGAAGGACGACGGGCCGCGCGCCGGCGTCACCCTGGAGGGCGTCTCCGGCCTGAAGCCGGTCTTCCGCCCCGACGGCCTGGTCACGGCCGGCAACTGCTGCCCGCTGAACGACGGCGCCGCCGCGGTCGTCATCATGAGCGACACGAAGGCCCGCGAGCTGGGCCTGACCCCGCTGGCCCGGATCGTGTCGACCGGTGTCTCCGGCCTCTCCCCCGAGATCATGGGCCTCGGCCCGGTGGAGGCGTCGAAGCAGGCCCTCGGGCGCGCCGGTCTCACCGTCGACGACATCGACCTGTTCGAGATCAACGAGGCGTTCGCGGCCCAGGTGATCCCGTCCTACCGCGACCTGGGCATCCCGCTGGAGAAGCTGAACGTGAACGGCGGCGCGATCGCCGTCGGCCACCCCTTCGGCATGACCGGCGCCCGCATCACCGGCACGCTGATCAACTCCCTCCAGTTCCACGACAAGCAGTTCGGTCTGGAGACGATGTGCGTCGGCGGCGGCCAGGGCATGGCGATGGTCATCGAGCGCCTCAGCTGACCAACTCCCCGTAGTCGCACGGGAACTTTGCGTCACCATCAGGCCCGGAACCCAGTAACCACCTGGGTTCTGGGCCGATTTGTGATCCAATCTCCCCCAGGATGTGACCTATCTCCCTTCGAAGAGGGATTTCCCCAGGTCAGGACCGTTTCACCACCAAACATCGGGCCCAAAGTCCTGCCCGTTTCGTGACGTTACGCACTGACAGCTGGTTAGTCCGCCCTTCAAGCTGATGTAGGAAGTCGGGGGTCGACTTTGAACCGGGAGTACGTCAGTGAGCGCCATGCCGATCGCTTTGCTGCTCACCACGGCCGCCACAGGCGCCGTGGGCGTCGCCGTCCTGCGCACCCTCTTGGTGCTCCGTCGCCAGGTAGCGGCCCTGCACACCGAACTGGCCGAGGGCCGGGCCGCCGCCGTGCGCGCCCTTGTGCCCGCCGCCCGCAGCCACACCGACGCGGATGAGATACGCGCCGCCGTGGCCGAGGCGCTGGCCGAGGAGCGGGAGCGGGAACTGGCCGAGGCGCGAGCCTTCTGGGCCGCCCAGGAAGCCCGCGACACCGAGGTGCCGACCCTGCTGGGTCTGCCCGACAGCGAGCTGTTCCTGCCCCGCCCGAGCGACTTCGCGGGCCTCGAACCGCTGGAGCCGGTCACCGAGCTGTCCGCGGACGCCGACGAGTTCGCCGGGGAGTCCCCCGAGCTGGCCGCCGCGCGCCGCCGCCACCCCTCCCACCCGGACTTCGTACCGGCCCAGTCACCCGTGGCGAACGACCACGAGCGCACGGTGGCGACGCTGGAGGAGCTGGCCGAGTCCGCCGTGGAACTGGCCGACGTCCGCCCCGGCCCCCTCGGCACCCTCGACGTCTACGTCTTCGTCGACGGCACCACCCTCTGCATGACCCCGGGCCACCGCGAAACAGCCGAACGCCTCGCAACAGCCCTCCGCGCCGGCGAAACCCCGTTCCTGCTGGGCGGCTCGGGAGTCTCCGGCGCCTACACGTTGACGTTCGCGTGCGGCCAGGAAAACGTCTACATCCTGGCGGACAGGGTCATAGCGTCACTTTGAATCCGGGGGCGTCACGGTGCTTCGTCGGGTGTGGGTGCGTGGGGGTTGCTCGCGCAGTTCCCCGCGCCCCCGGGTGGGGAAGCGCCAGGCGTCTTTTAGGGGCGCGGGGAGCTGCGCGACCAGCCACGACGCACCCGCAGTCGCAAGCGGACCTCAGACCCCCGCCCGCTTCTGCGCCTCCGCGACCAACTCCAGCGCCTCATCGACTTCGGCGTCACTCACCAGCACCAGCGCGAAGTCATGCACAGCAACGGTGATTTGATCCGCCGCGGCGAACATCCCCGCGTCAGGCATCTCCCGAGGCTCCACCCCGGGCTCCTCCACCAACTGCGCCCGCCGAGTCATTTCCCTGGCCAGCGCCAGCGCCTCCGCGGCAGCGCCCCGTTGCAAACGACTCTGCGGCGCGGCCCGAAGCCGATCGGCAAAGTGATCCACCGCTTGAGTCAACCGCGTCGTATCCACCACGCCGCGAGACTACGCGCCGTACCGGGACTGTTGCCAACGGGCGAACGCTCAGGCACGGTGACTTGAAGGACCGGCTTACATCCCATGCGTCCGGAGGCGCCGATGTCCCAAGTGTTCTCCCAGGAGACCCACCGTAATCTGCTCGCCCGCATCCCCCACTGCACCGGTCGTGAAGTATCCGACTGGCTGCGCACCGTCGACGAAGGCCCCGCCCTCTTCCGCTTCGAGGAGAAGGTCAGCTGGCTCCGCGCCGAGCACGACCTCGCGTACGGCCACGCCAAGGCGATCATTCACGAGTACGACCTGAGGAGGGCCGCGCGCAAACTGCTCTAGGCGCGCACCACAGACCGACCCACCACGGACATCATCACGGACATGACGAAGGGCCCCGGGAACGAACCCGGGGCCCTTTCGCGCAGATCACCGCTGCTACTGGCGCAGCCGCCAGTAGCTGCTGTTGAGGATCAGTTGTTGCTGTTGAGGATCGAGATGAGCCGCAGGAACTCCATGTAGATCCAGACCAGCGTCAGCGTGAGGCCGAAGGCAGCGAGCCACGCCTCTTCCTTCGGGGCGCCGTAGGCGATGCCGTCCTCGACCTGTTTGAAGTCGAGGGCAAGGAAGCACGCGCCGAGGATGATGCCGACGACGCCGAAGAAGATGCCGAGCGGGCCGCTGCGGAAGCCGAGGCCGTCACCGCCGCCGAACACCGCGAACAGCAGGTTCACGACCATCAGCAGCACGAAGCCGAGCGCGGCCGCCATCACGAAGCCGTAGAAACGGCGGTTCACGCGGATCCAGCCCGCGCGGTACGCGATGAGCACGCCGGCGAAGACCGCCATCGTGCCGATCACGGCCTGCATGGCCGCGCCGCTCGCGATGCGGTTGTCGACGACGCTGGAGACGACGCCGAGGAAGACGCCTTCCAGTGCGGCGTACGACAGGATCAGCGCCGGGACGGGCTTGCGCTTGAAGGACTGGACGAACGCCAGCACCATCGCGACCAGCGCGGCGCCGATCCCGATGCCGTACGAACGGTTGATGTTGGCGTCGTCGACCGGGAGCAGCGCCCAGGCGAGCGCGGCCGTGACGATCAGCGTGCCGAGGGTGGTGCCGGTGCGCAGGACGACGTCGTCCATGGTCATCCGGCCGGTGGTGGCCGGGGCCTGGGGCGGTGCACCCTGCTGCAGGTCCTGCTGGGCGTACGGGTTCTGCGCGTACGGGTTTCCCCCCGCGTAGGGGTTCCCCTGCGTGCCCACGGCGGGGCCCCCGGCCTGCGGCGCGGTGTTGAAGCCCGCGTAGCCGTTGTCGCGGCTGAAGCCCCGTCGCGAGAAGACCGGGTTTCTGCTCCTCATTTCACTCCTCCATGGCCGCCTCGCGCGGCCTTGGGCTCAAGAGTAATAGGTAGGCAAAGGATTGACCCTACCTCTTGGGGAGGATCTTCCCCTCGTCCTGCCAAGGTACGCGGTAGGTCGCACACCCTGCGAACACTGGTACCAAGCCGTGACGACCCCCTTGGAGCACCCTTAACCCTGTTCATCCAGAGGGAACCCGGTGTACGCCTCCGCAAGATCCGTCTCGGCTGCCCGCGAGGCGGCGATCCGCTCCAGCCGGGCCAGTTGGAGCCGCCCCTCGAAGGGCGTCGCGTCGGGCGCGCGGTGCAGAAGGCTCGTCATGTCGTAGGAGAACCGCTCGGCCTGCCACACCCGCCGCAGACAGGTGGCGGAGTACGCGTCGAGCCGTTCCTCGCTCCCCGTCTCCTTCTTGTACGTCAGTGCCCTCGCGAAGGTGACGACGTCGCCGACGGCGAGGTTGAGCCCCTTGGCCCCGGTCGGCGGCACGATGTGCGCGGCGTCGCCGGCGAGGAAGAGCCGACCGTGCCGCATGGGCTCGTGGACGTACGAACGCATCGGGGTGACCGACTTCTGGGTGATGGGACCACGGTCGAGCGTCCAGTCGTCGGTCTCGAACCGGCGCTCCAGTTCGTCCCAGATCGCGTCGTCGCTCCAGCTCTCGGCGTCCGCGCCCTCCTCCACCTGGAGGTAGAGCCGGGAGACGGACGGGGAGCGCATGGAGAGAAGGGCGAAGCCGCGCTCGTGGCGGGCGTAGACGAGCTCGTCGTGGGAGGGTGCGACATCGGCGAGGATGCCGAGCCAGGCGTAGGGGTACGACCGTTCGAAGACGCGGGTCAGTTCGGCGGGGATCGCGTTGCGCGCGACGCCCCAGAAGCCGTCGCATCCGACGACGTAGTCACAGTCGAGGAAGTCCTCACGCCCCTGGTACCGGAACCGAATACGCGGGCTGTCACCCTCGACCCCCTCGACGGCCAACGCCTCCGCCTCGAACAACAACGGCCCGCCGTCCGCGAGTTGAAGGGCGATCAGGTCCTTGCACACCTCGGTCTGAGCGTAGACCGTGACGCTACGGCCGCCGGTGAGGGCCGGAAAGTCCACCCGGTGCCGCTTCCGGTCGAACCGCAGCTCGATCCCGTCGTGCCGCAGCCCTTCCCGGTCCATGCGCTCACCGGCACCCGCCGCGCGCAACACGTCGACGGTGCCCTGCTCCAGGATCCCGGCCCGCTGCCGGTGCTCGACGTAGTCCCGGTCCCGGCTCTCCAGCACGACCGAGCCGATCCCGGCGTTGTGCAGCAACCGGGCGAGGAGGAGCCCGGCGGGGCCGGCTCCGATGATGCCGACGGTGGTACGCATCGGACGTTCCCTTCGAGCGTGAGCCGTTGCCTGGGGGTCGTTCCCGTTTGATCGACGTTCGCCTGGTGAAATTCTCTTCACTTCACCAATACAACCCAAGTCTCCGACCGCACAGGTCACCTGTCAACGGTCGGGAAGGGGGCGACGGGGACCGTCAAGGGGCTACTGCGGCAACACACCGTTCCCGCCAGTCACACCCAGTAACTGCGATGGTGCCCGGAGCCGGACTTGAACCGGCACGCCCGCGAAGGGGCAGCGAGGTTTAAGCTCGCCGTGTCTGCATTCCACCATCCGGGCAGGCCGTGGGCTCCGCATCGAGGTCACGAGCCTATCGGGACGCGCATCCCCAACAGCGGGCAGGCGGACCGATGTTGTCTTATTTTATTGATGTCTGAGGGTTCATCAGACCATGGAAAGAGCCATCAGCACTTGCCAACAGCCTTGCGTGCGGTCTGGGGGCTCGTATGCGGAATGACGGAATTTCACCGCCCGAACGAGGGTGCTCCACCGGTTCTTGACGTGAGGGGTCCCGGGGCGGACGCGGGAGTGATCTCGGGGGTCGTCGCCGAGGCCGTCGCGGAGGCCGTCTCCGGGTTGGTCCTCATCCCCAGGTATGACAGCGCCGAGCGCAGTCCGACTGAAGGCTGCCCCCGGAACCGGAACAGCGGGTGACTACACGGTGCGGTGGGGCCGAGAGGATGGGACATGTCCCCAGCAGTACCGTCGTCCCGACAGGAGCGCCCTCCGTGACCACCACCCCCATCGCCGACCGGACCACCTCCGTGGCCGCGCGCGCCACGGATCTTTCCAAGATCTACGGACAGGGCGAGACCCAGGTGGTCGCCCTCGACCGGGTCTCGATCGCCTTCCGGCAGGCCGAGTTCACCGCGATCATGGGTCCCTCGGGGTCCGGCAAGTCCACGCTGATGCACTGCGTGGCCGGCCTGGACACCTTCTCGTCCGGTTCCGTGCGCATCGGCGACACCGAGCTCGGCTCCCTGAAGGACAAGCAGCTCACCAAGTTGCGCCGGGACAAGATCGGTTTCATCTTCCAGGCGTACAACCTGCTGCCGACGCTGACGGCCCTGGAGAACATCACGCTCCCGATGGACATCGCGGGCCGCAAGCCGGACAAGCAGTGGCTGGACTCGGTGATCACGATGATCGGTCTCGCCGACCGGCTGAAGCACCGGCCCTCCCAGCTCTCCGGCGGCCAGCAGCAACGCGTCGCCGTGGCAAGGGCGTTGGCCTCCCGTCCCGACATCATCTTCGGCGACGAGCCGACCGGAAACCTCGACTCGCGCGCCGGCGCGGAGGTGCTGGGCTTTCTCCGCAACTCCGTACGGGAGTTGGGGCAGACGGTGGTCATGGTCACCCACGACCCGGTGGCGGCGGCGTACGCGGACCGGGTGGTGTTCCTCGCGGACGGACGCATCGTCGACGAGGTCTACGAGCCGACGGCGGACTCGGTGCTCGACCGCATGCTGCGTCTTTCCGGGGGCGGAACATCAGCGGCTGCCGCCGCGCGGCCCCAGACCCCCTGAGTTCGACGCCGAGGTCCGCACCTGCTGACGTTCGACGGACCTTCAGGAGTCCACTCCTGACGGCCCCTCAGTCGCCCTCTCCTGACGGCCCACCAGCCGCCGTCTCCTGACAGCCCCTCACTTCACCGTGCGGGCCCGGCTTTCATCGCCTCGGACCCCGACTTCGCAGCCCCGGCAGACGACTTCACCGCCAGGGCCCCCGGCTTCGCTGCCCGGCGGCGCCCAACTCCGCTGTCCCGGGCCCGACTTCACCGCCCCGGCATCCGACGCCGCCGCCCGGCTCGACCCTCGTAGACCTGGACTGAGACAACCCATGTTCCGTACCGCCTTGCGCAACGTACTCGCGCACAAGGCCCGGCTCCTCATGACCGTGCTCGCCGTGATGCTCGGCGTCGCGTTCGTGTCGGGGACCCTGGTCTTCACCAACACCATCTCGAACGCCTTCCAGAACAGCTCGGCCAAGGGCTTCGACCAGGTCGACGTCGCCGTCACGGCCAAGTACCAGGACGACAAGGGCGACACGGTCGGCAAGACCCCCGAGCTGACCCAGGCCATGCTCGACACCAGCGCGAAGGTGCCGGGGGCCGCGTCCGCGACCGGTGTCGTCAACGGCTTCACCGCCATAGCCGACAAGCACGGCAAGCTCATCGGCGGCGGCTTCCAGTCCGAGGGCGGCAACTACTGGGGGGACAAGGACGCCCGTTACCCCCTCACCTCCGGTACCGCGCCGCACGGCAGCAGCGAGGTCGCGATCGACTCCGAGACCGCCAAGCGCGCCGGCTACAAGGTCGGCGACACCGTGCGCCTCTCGATCGACGGCCCGGTGCTCAGCCCGAAGATCACCGGCATCTTCACCACCGACGACGGCAACGTCGCCGCCGGCGGCAGCCTCGCCCTCTTCGACACGGCGACCGCGCAGAAGCTGTTCGGCAAGGCGGGGACGTACGACGAGATCGACGTGAAGGCCGCCGCCGGGACCAGCCAGGCGGCGCTCAAGACACAGCTCGACCAGGCTCTCCCCAAGGGGCAGACCGAGACCGCCACCGCCAAGAAGCTCGCCGACGACCAGGCCGAGACGATCGCCTCGTCGATGAGCGGTCTGAAGTCGGGACTGCTGGTCTTCGCGGGCATCGCGCTCTTCGTCGGCACCTTCATCATCGCCAACACCTTCACCATGCTGGTCGCCCAACGCA
This sequence comes from Streptomyces sp. NPDC058469, assembly GCF_042721125.1. Taxonomy (NCBI): domain Bacteria; kingdom Bacillati; phylum Actinomycetota; class Actinomycetes; order Kitasatosporales; family Streptomycetaceae; genus Streptomyces; species Streptomyces sp. NPDC058469. The sequence continues at coordinate 27,135 of NZ_JBHXME010000048.1, read as the reverse complement.
CCAAGGAACTGGCCCTGTTGCGCGCGGTCGGCGCCTCGCGCCGGCAGGTCACACGGTCGGTGCTGCTGGAGGCGTTCGTGGTCGGTGCGATCGCCGCGGTGGCCGGTCTTGTCGCCGGTATCGGCATCGGCGCCGGGCTGCGCGCCCTGATGGGCACGATCGGCGCGACCGTCCCGGACGGCCCGCTGATCATCACCTCGGGCACGGTGCTCAGCGCCCTCGCGGTCGGCATCCTCATCACCATGCTCGCCGCCTGGCTGCCCGGCCGCCGGGCCGCGAAGATCCCGCCGGTCGCCGCGATGAGCAGCCTGTACGCGACGGCCACCACCAAGTCGCTGGTGCTGCGCAACACGCTCGGCGCGCTGTTCTCGGGCGCGGGCATCGCCGTCGTCATCGCGGCCACGACGATGAGCGGTTCGGACGGCCAGGCGCCCATGGGCCTGGGTGCCGTCCTGCTGATCATCGGTGTGTTCATCCTGACCCCGCTGCTGTCCCGCCCGCTGATCGCCGCGGCGGCGCCGGTCCTGCGGATCTTCGGGATCTCCGGCAAGCTGGCCCGCCAGAACTCGGTGCGCAACCCGCGCCGTACGGCCGCCACCGCCTCCGCGCTGATGATCGGCCTCACCCTCATCACCGGCATGACGGTGATGGCGGGCAGCCTCCAGCAGGCGATCGACAAGATGGCCTCGTCCGCGATCAGCGCCGACTACATCGTCTCGATGGCGAACGGCAACGAACTCTCCGCCGACGTCGACAAGACGCTCACCACCACGTCCGGCGTCACCGCCACCAGCCCGCTGCGCAACGCCCCGTCGCGCATCAACGGCGAGACCGAGTTCCTGACGGGGGTCAACGGCTCCGCCATCGGCAAGCTCACCGACCTCAAGGTGGACAGCGGCACCTTCAAGGTCACCGGCACGCAGGTCGTGGTGGACGACGACACGGCCAAGTCCCATGACTGGCAGGCCGGTTCGACCTTCACCACGCACTACGAGGACGGCAAGGCGCAGCAGCTCACCGTCTCCGCGGTCTACGAGGGCAACGCCCTGATCCGCGGCATCATGCTCGACAACGCGACGCTCTCCCCGCACCAGACCGACCCGGCCGACATGCAGATCCTGGTCAAGACGGCTGACGGTGCGTCGAGTTCGACGAAGGACAGGCTGGAGAAGGCCCTCGGCTCCAACCCGGCCGTCAAGGTCCAGGACAAGAAGGACCTCTCCGACAGCATCGCGCAGGTCTTCACGCTCATCCTGAACATGGTCTACGGCCTGCTGGCCATGGCGGTGATCGTCGCGGTCCTCGGGGTCATCAACACCCTTGCCATGTCGGTCTTCGAGCGCTCGCAGGAGATCGGGATGCTGCGCGCGATCGGCCTCGACCGCAAGGGCATCAAGCGGATGGTCCGCCTGGAGTCCCTGGTGATCTCGCTCTTCGGCGGGGTGCTCGGCATCGGTCTCGGTGTGTTCTTCGGCTGGGCGGCCGGTGAGCTGATCGGCTCGAAGATGGCGACCTACGAACTGGTCATCCCCTGGGCCCGGATGGCGCTCTTCCTCCTCCTGGCGGGCACGGTCGGCGTCCTGGCGGCGCTGTGGCCGGCCCGGCGCGCGGCGAAGCTGAACATGCTGTCGGCCATCAAGTCCGAGTAACCGTAGACGAGTTGACCAACAGGAAGGGGCCCCGTTCCGGATCGGAACGGGGCCCCTCGCTGTTCTCGCTGTTCTCCAAAAACGCGTTCAGTTCCAGGTGCGGGCGCGCAGCGGCACCCCGGAGTTCCCGGAGTCCGGGGTGCGGACGGCCAGGACCTGGTTGACGCCGATGCGGTTGCGCTCGAAGGCGAGCGCGGAGGCCGCCATGTACAGGCGCCACACGCGCGCCCGGCCGGCCCCGGCGAGCTTGGCCGCACGCGCCCAGTCGGCCTCAAGGTTGGCGACCCAGCGGCGCAGGGTGAGCGCGTAGTGCTCGCGGATCACCTCGACGTCGCGCACCTCAAGGCCGGCGCGCTCCAACTGGGTCACCGTGGTGCCGATCGGGGCGAGTTCGCCGTCGGGGAAGACATAGGAGTCGATGAACTCGTCGATGCTGTACGAGGATTCGTCGCGGTGCGGGCGGCGGGCGATCTGGTGGTTCAGGAGCCGCCCGCCGGGCTTGAGCAGCGAGTGGAGGACCCCCGCGTACTCCAAGTACCGCTCGGCGCCCACGTGTTCGGCCATACCGACGGAGGAGATGGCGTCGTAGGGCCCGTCGGCGACGTCCCGGTAGTCCTGCACCCGGATCTCCACCTTGTCGGTGAGCCCCTCCCCCGCGACGCGCTTACGGGCGTAGGCCGCCTGTTCCTGCGAGAGGGTCACGCCGACCACGCTCACGCCGTACTCGCGGGCCGCGTGGATCGCCATCGAACCCCAGCCGCAGCCGACGTCGAGCAGTCGCTGACCCGGCGTCAACTTCAGCTTGCGGCAGATGAGTTCGAGCTTGTCGCGCTGTGCGTCCTCCAGGGTGCCGTCCGGGGATTCCCAGTAGGCGCAGGAGTAGACCATGGACGGGCCGAGAACGATCTCGTAGAAGTCGTTGCCGACGTCGTAGTGGTGGCTGATGGCGCGCTTGTCGGTGCGTTTGGTGTGGAGGTGGGCGCGGCTGCGGCGGACCTCCTCCGGAGGCGGGGCGGGCGGCAGCGGGAGCCCGCCGAGTCTGACCAGTCCGCGCACGGCGGACCGTACCTCGGGGTCGCGCAGGGCCTGGGCGAGGGTGCGGGCGTCGTCGCCGCGCTCCCACACCAGCGAGGACATCGCGTCGAGGGCGGCGTACAGGTCGCCCTCGATGCCCAGGTCGCCGGAGACCCAGGCGCGTGCCATGCCCAGTTCGCCGGGCTTCCACAGGAGTCGGCGCAGGGCGCGGCGATTGCGCACGACCAGGGTCGGCGCATCGGGCGGTCCTGCCTCGGAACCGTCCCAGGCGCGGATGCGCACCTGGATGGGGGTTCCCAGTAGCTGTTCGAAGAGGGATTTGAGCCGCAGCGCGGCATCAGCCATGGCGCACACCTCCGTGACGCGGATCCCGGAATTGTCCATCACTACGTAAACACCAGCCAGGCCCGATCGCAGTCCTGCTTGAGCGTTACGAGTAGGCAAAATAGGTGTAGTCACCATGTACGGAGGCGTGCCGGGAGCGTCTGGAAGCCCGGGAACGCCGAAGGGGCCGCCCGCACCACGGATGGCGGGAGGCCCCTTCGGGCGTGCTTCAGAGGTGACCGGAGGTCAGGAGGCCTTGGCCTTCTCCTCGGTCTTCGCGGCGGCGGCCGGAGCCGGCGCCGGCTTGGCTGCCTCGTAGAACTCCTCGCGGGGGTTCTCCATGGCGCCGAGCGACACGACCTCGCGCTTGAGGAACATCGCGAGCGTCCAGTCGGCGAAGACGCGGATCTTGCGGTTCCAGGTCGGCATCGCCAGACCGTGGTAGCCGCGGTGCATGTACCAGGCGAGACGGCCCTTGACCTTGATCTTCACCTTGCCCATGACGATCATCGCGACGCCCTTGTGGAGGCCGAGACCCGCCACCGCACCCTTGTTGGCGTGCGAGTACTCCTTCTGCGGGAAGCCCCGCATACCGGAGATCACGTTGTCGCCGAGGACCTTCGCCTGGCGCAGCGCGTGCTGGGCGTTCGGCGGGCACCAGGCGTTCTCGACGCCGGCCTTGCGGGCGGCGAGGTCGGGCACCTGGGCGTTGTCGCCGGCGGCCCAGACGTAGTCGGTGCCGGTGACCTGGAGGGTCGGCTGGGCGTCGACGTGACCGCGCGGGCCGAGCGGGAGGCCGAAGCGGGAGAGAACGGGGTTCGGCTTGACGCCGGCCGTCCAGACGATCGTGTTGGAGTCGACCTCGAGGCCGTTCTTCAGCACCACGTGACCGTCGACGCAGGAGTCCATCGAGGTCGAGAGGTAGATCTCGATCCCGCGGCTCTCCAGGTGCTCCTTGCCGTAGAGGCCGAGCTTGGGGCCGACCTCCGGGAGGATCTTGTCGGCGGCGTCGACGAGGACGAAGCGCATGTCCTCGCGGGAGACGTTGTTGTAGTACTTGGCCGCGTCCCGGGCCATGTCCTCGACCTCACCGATGGTCTCCGCACCGGCGAAACCGCCGCCGATGAAGACGAAGGTGAGCGCCTTGCGGCGGATCTCCTCGTCGGTGGTGGAGTCGGCCTTGTCGAGCTGCTCGAGGACGTGGTTGCGCAGACCGATGGACTCCTCGATGCCCTTCATGCCGATGCCCTGCTCGGCGAGGCCGGGGATCGGGAAGGTGCGGGAGACCGCGCCCATCGCGATGACGAGGTAGTCGAAAGGCAGCTCGTACGCCTCACCCACGAGGGGGGCGATCGTGGCGACCTTGCGGTCCTGGTCGATGGTCGTGACCCGGCCGGTGAGGACCTCCGCCTTCGGCAGCACGCGTCGCAGCGGGACGACGACGTGCCGAGGGGAGATGCTGCCGGCGGCGGCTTCGGGGAGGAAGGGCTGGTAGGTCATGTACGACCGGGGGTCGACGACCGTGACGGTCGCCTCGCCGTAGCGCATCTTCTTGAGAATGCGCCGAGCTGCGTACAGGCCTACGTACCCACCGCCTACTACGAGGATCCTGGGACGCTCCGTGGTGCTCATGCCATCGAGTATCCACCTGCCCCTGGGGGGTCGCTCGTGCGCCCCTTCACAAGCTTCGGTGGGGGGTGTGTTATCCTCCGCGACTCGCATGATCCAAGTCACTCCGCGGGCGGGGAACCACGGGTCGGTTCGCCCCGTTGTCAAGGCCGCGTGAGCTGCCGCTCTACCCCGTCGGCCCCTCTGGACCACACCTCCGCGACACCCTCCCGAAACTCCCCCGAATCACTCCTGTACCGCCCCGCCGAGCACGCCCTCAGGCCCGCCGGGACCCCGGAAGGGCCAACCGGGGCAGTCTCGTCGCTCAACAGGACAGAATTCCTTGTGAAGAACTTCACGAACTTTCTTACGGACGCGTTCTGAAGGGGGTCCGAGAGCGCCCCTGCTTCCGCTCATACGTTATATGGGCTGCTCAGGAGTTTACTACCGGCCGGTAATAATTCGGGGTTCCGACCCCGTTCAGGACCTCCATGCTCGCCGAGGCCGGAGAGGAGGGCCTCGCGACCGGCCGCCGGCGCGACCGGCACCCCGATCCGCTCGCGCGCGACGCCGTCGATGTCGGCTACCCACTTCTGGTGGCGGACGTCCGATCACGGACTGCCGACCCGCGCCAGGACCCCTGGACGCCGGAAACGTCACCGCTCGGCGAGTACTACACCGACTCGCCGAGGTCCGGTGCGATCCAGCCCGGCGCGTCCAGGCGTACGGGCCGCGCGCCGACCAGTGCCGTCAAGTGCGCCTCAAGACCGGCGAGTGCGCCGGAACCGATCTGCCGCTCCCACCGGTCGCGCAGCTCGTCGAAGATCGCTTCGCCCTGGTGCAGCACTTCGAAGCCGAGTGCGGTGACCTGGAGGCGTTTGCGGCGCGCGTCGAGGGGGTCCGCGTCGCGTGTCACGTATCCGCGGTCCTGGAGTACCGCGATGGTCTTCGCCGCGGCCTGCTTGGAGACCGAGAGGCGACGGCCCAGTTCCGACGCGTTGTCCGCGCCGGAGGCGATGGCCCGCATGGCGAAGTCATGGACGGGGCGCACGTCCTCGTAGCCGCGACGGGCCAGTTCGGCGGTCGCGGAGTCCACCAGCGAGCGGAAGCCTCCGAGCAGGAGCAGTGCGAGATCAGCGCCGGATCGTGACATGGACGAAGCCTACGGCCACCCCCACGGCCGCCCCCCTGGACAACGACAACCTTGTTGTCTAACGTCATGGACAACAAGGTTGTCGAATTGAGAGTGGCCAGCCATGAACACGGACATCACGCACCACCACGCAGACGTCAACGGAACCCGGCTGCACTACGTGACGGCGGGAGCCGGCGGGTCCCCGGTCCTTCTCGTCCACGGGTTTCCCGAGACCTGGTGGACGTTCCACAAGCTCATCCCGATCCTCGCTCGGACACACCGCGTCTTCGCCGTCGACCTGCGCGGCTTCGGCGACTCCGGCAACGGGCCCGGCGAGTACGACAGCGAGACCTCGGCCGAGGACCTGCACCTCCTCATCGAGCGGCTCGGCGTCGGCCCGGTCCACCTCACCGGGCAGGACATCAGCGGGGCGACCGTCTTCCGCCTGGCGACCACCCACCCGCAGGACGTGCTCAGTCTCACCGCGATCGAGATGGGGCTGCCCGGGTTCGGCCTCGAAGCGCTGGCCGACGTCGCCCACGGCGGTGCCTGGCACATCGGCGTTCTCGCGGCGCCCGGCATTCCCGAACTGCTGCTGGCCGGGCGCGAGCGCGAGTTCCTGGGAGGGTTCGCGTTCCCGGCCATGAGCGCGACCCCGGGAGCGATCACCGACGCGGACATCGAGGAGTTCGCCCGCACCTACTCCCGCCCCGACGGCTGGCGCGGGGCGGCCGGCCTCTACCGGTCGATGCTGCGGGAGGGCCCCGAGATCAAGGCCCTCGCCGACACGCACGGCCTGACCGTGCCCGTGCTCGCGGTCGGCGCGGGCGGCGGCCCCTTCACGGCCGGCACCATGTCCCGGGCCGCGGCAACCGAAGTGAGCTCGGTGTCACTCGACGGCGTCGGCCACTACGCCGCGATGGAGGCGCCCGAGGAGTTGGCGAAGGCCCTTCTCGCCTTCGTCGGTGACGTCGACGCCGTCTGACACCCCACGGGCAAGGACACGGTCACAGCGGGTCTCAACAGGCGGAAACCCAGGGCAAGTCGGGAATGAAGCCGCGGCGGCCGCACGTTGACGACCCCCGACCGACTGTCCTGCCCCGGGAAGAAGGCACGCCGATGACGTCCTCGCCGACCACCATGCGCGCCGTCCGGCTCTCCGCCCCCGGCCCCGTGGAGAACCTGCGGCTGATCACGCTCCCGCTGCCGCCCGAGCGGGACGGCTGGGTGCGTATCCGCGTCGAGGCGTTCGGCCTCAACCGCTCGGAGTTGAAGCTGCGGCTGGGGGTGAGCGAGGGCGTCAGCTTTCCGCGGGTGCCGGGCATCGAGGCCACCGGCACAGTGGACGCGGCCCCGGTCGGCAGTGGACTGGCCCCCGGGCAGAAGGTCGTCGCGATGATGGGCGACATGGGGCGCACCTACGACGGTGGCTACGCCGAGTACACGTCGGTGCCGCTGTCCCAGGTGATCCCCGTCGATACGGACCTGCCCTGGGAGGTGCTGGGCGCCCTGCCTGAGATGGTGCAGACCGCCTACGGCTCGCTCACCGTCGGCCTGGACCTGAAGCCCGGCCAGACCGTGCTGATCCGCGGCGGCACGTCATCGGTGGGCCTGGCGGCAGCCGCGCTGGCGACCTGGCGCGGAGCGACGGTGCTGTCCACGACTCGCCGCCCCGATCGCCTGGCTTCGCTGAAGGAGCGCGGTGTAGACCATCCCCTGCTCGACACCGGTGAAGTGGCGCCTGCCGTACGGGAGTTGTACCCGGACGGTGTCGACGCCGCCCTCGACCTCGTCGGCACCCCGACCCTCCCCGACACCCTGCGCGCGGTACGCGTCCACGGCACGGCCTGCTTCAGCGGCAGCCTCTCCAACCAGTGGACGGTGCGGGACTTCTCCCCGAACGAGTACCTGCCGAGGGGAGTCCGCCTGGCGGGCTACTTCGGCGACGCGTCCGACCTGTCTCCGGCGGCCCTCCAGGAGATCCTCGACGCGGTCGCCGCCGGCCAACTCGCCTTCCCTGTCGACCGCGTGTACGACGGCCTGGAGCAAGTACCGCAGGCCCACGACGACATGGAGCACGACCGGGCCACCGGGAAGCTGGTGGTCCGCGTCCGGCACTAACACTGGATGACAAGCCGGACCCGGTCCAAGCGCCGGGCGGTGAGGTCCTCGGGGCGGATCAGCCAGTACGGGGTGCCCGTGTCGCCCCACGTCATCCCCGCGCCGCTGTCGCTGCCGAACTGGGCGAGCGGGACCCGGCGTTCGGCCTCCCGGTCCAGGAGCGGATCGCACCAGGGGTGGCCGGGGCCGAGTTCCGCGTCCGCGATCTCGTACTCCACCGGGCCCTGGACGGGGACGGCATGACCGCCGAGCCGATGGCCGACGCGGTTGCGCAGACGCCCGAAAACCCGGCGGAACGAACGGAGTTGGGCGGCAGCCCCGGGGTTCCGGCCTGGTCGGTGTCCGTGGCTCGGCGCAGGCGTATGCACGGGCGTAGGAGTGCCGTCCAGCGCCCGGCGAGGTCGGTGGGCAGGTGGTCGGCCGCGAGGCGTACGTACCAGTCGTCCGTCATGACGTCCGTGGTCCGGTCTGCCACTGGCATCCGGGCCGTGGGCCCTAGTTGCCGCCCTCGGCCTCTTCCGCCACCTTGAAGGCGATGCCGTCCAGGATGTCGTGCTCGCTCACCACGACCTCCGTCGCGCCGACGCGTTCCATGATCGAGAGCAGTACGAGGGCGCCCGCGCCGATGACGTCGACGCGGCCCGGGTGCATGGAGGGGATGGCGGCGCGTTCGGCGTGGGTGGAGTTGAGCAGGGAGGTCGTGATCTCGCGGACACGGTCGTAGGAGACGCGGGAGTGGTGGATGGCGTCCGTGTCGTACTCGGGGAGGTTCTGGGCGATCGCCGAGACCGTGGTGACCGAACCGGCCAGGCCGACCAGGGTGCGGGCCTCGCGGAGCGGGACCGTCTGTTCGGCGAGGTCCAGGGCCGCCTCGATGTCCGCGCGCATCGCCGTGATCTGGTCGGCGGTGGGCGGGTCCGTGACCGCGCCGTCGCGGACCAGGTGGCGCTCGGTCATGCGGACGCAGCCGATGTCCACGGAGCGGGCAGCGCGGACGGCGTCGTCGCCGACCACGAACTCCGTCGAGCCGCCGCCGATGTCCACCACCAGGTAGGGCTTGGCGAGGTCGGCTCGGCCGGTCAGTTCCTTTGTCGCGCCCGTGAAGGAGAGTTCCGCCTCCTCGTCGCCGGAGATGACCTCCGGTTCGACGCCGAGGATGTCCAGGACCCCGCGCACGAAGTCGTCGCGGTTCGAGGCGTCGCGGGAGGCCGACGTGGCCACGAAGCGGAGGCGTTCCGCGCCGAGTTCCTTGATGATCGTGGCGTAGTCGCGGCAGGCCGCGAACGTGCGCTCCAGCGCCTCGGGGGCCAGCCGGCCGGTGCGGTCGACGCCCTGGCCGAGCCGCACGATCGTCATCCGCCGGTCCAGGTCCAGGAGTTCACCGGTCTGCCCCGTGCCGTAGGCACTATTGGACACAGCCACGTCGGCGACGAGGAGGCGGATCGAGTTCGTACCGCAGTCGACGGCGGCGACACGGGTCACTGGTCGTCCTCCTTCGTCACCGTCACGCACGGGCCCTTGCTCCACCACTCCGGCAGCATCGCGATCGCCTCGTCGCCGAGCGGGTTGACGCCCGGGCCCGCGGCCAGGGAGTGGCCCACCAGGACGTGCAGGCACTTCACGCGGTCCGGCATGCCGCCCGCGCTCGGGAAGCCCTCCAGGACCTCGATGGCGTCGCGGCGCGCGATGTAGTCCTCGTGCGCGGCGCGGTACGCGGCGGCGAGCGCCGGGTCCGTCTGCAGTCGCTCCGTCATCTCCTTCATGACGCCGTTCGCCTCAAGGGTGCCGATCGCTGAAGCAGCTCTCGGGCACGTGAGGTAGTACGTCGTCGGGAAGGGGGTGCCGTCGGGGAGGCGGGGGGCCGTCTCCACCACGTCCGGCTGTCCGCACGGGCAACGGTGCGCGATCGCGCGCAGGCCGCGCGGCGGACGCCCGAGCTGCTGCTTGAAGGCCTCGACGTCCGCGTCGGTGGGCTCGGTGCGCGGAGTGGACGGCGGGGGCTTTTCCATGACTGTCTTCAGGACGTCTTTCTATGGGTCAGTTCTCACTGGTCGGAGGCGTCGGACTTGTCCACGCCGTCCCAGACGTTCGCGTACCACGGGCGGTCGGCCGCCCCCAGTTCGGCGCGCGACTGCTTGGCCGCGTCCGGGTCGATCACGATGTAGCCCGTCTCCCCGGGCATCACGTAGTGCAGCCGCTGCCGGATCTGCTGCTCCGCGTACGAGTCGTCCTGCCAGCGCGCCTTGAGGTCGCGGAGCTGCTCGACGCGCGCCCGCGCCTGCTCCTGCTGCCGTTGGAGATCGGAGATCTCGGCGCGCTGGGAGACGTACTGCCTTATCGGGTAGGCGAGCGCCACGATCAGCGAGCACAGCACCAGGGCTAGGAGGGCCGCCCGGCCGGTGAGCCGGGAGCGGCGGGCCTGCCGCTTGGTCTGGGAGCGGTAGACACGGGCCGCCGTCTGCTCGCCGAGCAGCTTGAGCCTGGTCGCGGTGGAGAACCGGTCCCGGTCCTTCACGGCCATGTCCCGCCTCCCGTTCACACGTGCGTACGTCCCCGCACACGGTACGGGACCGGGTGCGGGGACGTACGTACGACTGGCTAAGGATTGACCCTGGTGGGGTCAGCCGGGTCAGACCGGGTCAGACCTTGAAGCGGGGGAACGCGCTGCGGCCCGCGTACTCGGCGGCGTCGTCGAGGATCTCCTCGATGCGGAGCAGCTGGTTGTACTTGGCGACGCGGTCCGAGCGGGCCGGGGCGCCGGTCTTGATCTGGCCGCAGTTCACCGCGACGGCGAGGTCGGCGATGGTGGTGTCCTCGGTCTCGCCGGAGCGGTGGGACATCATGCACTTGAAGCCGTTGCGCTGGGCCATCTCGACGGCGTCCAGGGTCTCGGTCAGCGAGCCGATCTGGTTCACCTTGACGAGCAGGGCGTTGGCGGTGCCCTCCTCGATGCCGCGGGCGAGGCGCTCGGGGTTGGTGACGAAGAGGTCGTCGCCGACGATCTGGACCTTGTCGCCGATGCGGTCGGTGATGACCTTCCAGCCGGCCCAGTCGTCCTCGTACAGCGGGTCCTCGATGGAGACGAGCGGGTACGCGGCGACGAGCTCCTCGTAGTACTCGGTCATCTCGGCGGCCGAGCGGGACTTGCCCTCGAACTCGTACTTGCCGTCCTTGTAGAACTCGGACGCGGCGACGTCGAGCGCGAGCGCGATCTGCTCGCCGGGGATGTAACCGGCCTGCTTGATGGCCTCGATGATGAGGTCGAGGGCGGCGCGGTTGGACTCCAGGTTCGGGGCGAAGCCGCCCTCGTCACCGAGGCCGGTGGACAGGCCCTTGGTCTTCAGCACCTTCTTGAGGGTGTGGTAGACCTCGGCGCCCCAGCGCAGCGCCTCGGAGAAGGACTCCGCGCCGATCGGGGCGATCATGAACTCCTGGATGTCCACGTTGGAGTCGGCGTGCGAGCCGCCGTTCAGGATGTTCATCATCGGAACGGGCAGCAGGTGCGCGTTCGGACCACCGAGGTAGCGGAAGAGGGGGAGGTCGCTGGCCTCGGACGCGGCGTGCGCGACGGCGAGGGAGACGCCGAGGATGGCGTTGGCGCCGAGCGAGCCCTTGTTGTCGGTGGCGTCCAGGTCGAACATCGCCTGGTCGATCAGGCGCTGCTCGGTGGCGTCGTAGCCGACGAGCTCCGGGCCGATCTGCTCGATGACGGCGAGGACGGCCTTCTCGACACCCTTGCCGCCGTAGCGGTTGGGGTCACCGTCACGCAGCTCGACGGCTTCGAAGGCACCCGTGGAGGCGCCGGACGGAACGGCGGCACGACCCGTGCTGCCGTCGTCGAGGCCGACCTCGACCTCGACCGTGGGGTTGCCTCGGGAGTCCAGGATTTCCCGGGCTACGACGACGTCGATGGACGGCACGAGCATCTCCTTCTTGGGATCTGACGCGGCTACGGCAGTACCGCAGCGGCTCTGCGAGACGAGCCTAACCGGCTCCGGGCGATTGGCCATCCGGTCGGCCGTCTGTTGGACAGAACCGAGAGTAAATTGTTTCCGAACGGAACAAAGAGTCGTCGCAAGCAGCGGGCCAAGTAACGGACAGCAAGCCGGGCGACGGACATGAAAAAACCCCGCCCCGGTGCGTACGGGGGAACACGCACCGGAGCGGGGAGCCCGTGGGGGACGGGGGTGACCCTCACGAGGTCTCCATGATGGACACCGCGGATGTGAGGGCGCTGTGGTTCAGCTACGAGCCGAGTGTCAGCGGCGCGGCGTCAGAGGCGCGCTGTCACTTCAGGTGGAGCTGCTGGCCCGGGTAGATGAAGTCGGCGTCGTCGACGATGTCCTTGTTCAGCTTGAACAGCTGCTGCCAGCCGCCCTTCACCTTGTGCTTCTCGGCGATGGAGCTGAGGGTGTCGCCCTTGACGACCTTGTACTCGCCGTCACCCTTCTTGACCTTCTTGCCGGTCGGGGTGGAGACGGTCTTCTTGGCGGCCGGGCGCTCGGCGGAGCGGGAGGCCGTCGTGTCGGACGTGGAGCGGTCGGTGGTGCCGCTGCTGCTCGACGAGCTGTTGCCGCTGCTGTTCGAGCTGGAGCTGGAGGAGCTGCCACCGGAGTAGGCGGCGCCCGACAGGCCGGTGCCGCAGGTGGGCCAGGCGCCCTTGCCCTGGGCGGCGAGAACCTTCTCGGCGACGGAGATCTGCTGGGACTTGGAGGCCTGGTTCGCGGTGGAGGCGTAGGCGGTGCCGCCGTACGCGGCCCACGTCGAGGCGGAGAACTGCAGGCCGCCGTAGTAGCCGTTACCGGTGTTGATGGACCAGTTGCCGCCGGACTCGCAGCTGGCGACCGTGTCCCACTCGGACGCGGTGGCGGCGGAGGCGTTGCCGACCGCCATGAGCGGGGCGGCTATGGCGACACCGGTGACGCCGGCGAGCGTGGCGACGCGGGTGGCCTTGGACGGGCGGCGGTGCTTGCCCTTGCCGGAAAACAGCATGGAAGATCCCCTCACCGACGCCTGCGAGGTGAGCTGTCGGGTTCGGGCCGTGTGAGTTGCCCGGCCGCGTCTCGTACGTCTCGTACGAGGCGCGACTTCACCCCTAGCCGGTTCCGGTCGTCTCTCAACCCCCGGGCCCGGCGCTTACCTTGGGTCCCCCGCTCCTGCCTACGGCGCTTTACGCGACGACTGTTCCCGGAGGCCGCTGGCAGGACTCGGCGTTGCGGCAACCGGATGCTCGTGGTGACGAGCGGCCTTGACCGTAGACAGGGAAGCCGCGGGATTTCAAAGACGATCAGGGCTTCTGAGACTCATCCCACACTTTCACCAAACCGGACATTCAACTCGAAGCGTGACGCGAACTCCCGCTGTTCTCTTGCTACTTTTCGCCCGTTTCCGTACCGACGTCCAAGGTCTGACCGGCGGCGATCTGGGTCGGATCGGCGCCTATCACCTTTTTGTTCTCGGCGTAGAGCGCACGCCATCCGCCGTCGAAGCCAAGGGAGTCGGCGATGGACGCGAGGGAGTCGCCGGCGCGGACGGTGTAGGTCTGCGGCGACACACTTTCCTCGGCACTGGCCCCGCGATGCTTCCCGGCACTCTGCTGACCGCTCGCCTGCACGCCGGAATCATCGAGCGCACCGGTGTCGACGAGGCTCCATTTGCCCACCGCCTGGGCCGGGTTGTCCGATTCGTCAATTTTCGGGGAAGCGACGACCGAGTCGTTACCGGACGAAGGAGTGGCGGACTTGTCGGACTTGGCGGAGTTGTCCGACGCGGTGGGCGAGGGGCTGGTCGACGAGTCGCCGCCGGAGTTACCGGACGAATCGGATGAATTCGAGTCCGTGACGCCGGAGTCGGACAACCCGGAGGAAGCGGATGAGTCGGACGAGTCAGAAGAACCGGAGCCGGAGTCGGACGAGTCGGTCGGGGTGGACGACGGGGAGTCACTCGCGAGGCCGGTGTCGACGTTCGTCGAACCCGAGGTCGTGGTGAGGCCGGAGAGCAGCGCGCAGGTGGTCCAGGCGGAGGTGCCCTTGTCGTCGAGGACCTTCTCGGCGACGGCTATCTGCTGGGAGCGGCTGGCCAGATCGGCGCTCGGGGCGTAGGCGAGGCCGCCGTACTTGTCCCATTCGTCCTGGGACATCTGCAGGCCGCCGTAATACCCGTTGCCGCTGTTCTCGCTCCAGGAGCCGCCGCTCTCGCAGTTGGCCACCCTGTCCCAGGTGGTGCCGTCGGCGGCGTTCGCGGAGGCGGCGCCCAGGAGCGGGATGGCGATGGCGGAGCCGGTCACGCCGGCCGCGACGAGCAGAGCCGGAGCCTGACGGGGGCGACGGTGACGACCGTTCCCGGAGAGCATGCGGAGGCCTTTCGCGTGACAGCGGGGGGAGCGCGCGGCGGGCGGTGCGGGGGTGGTGCGGGTCGCCGCGCTGGTAGGTGAACGTATCCACAGTCGATCACTTGTCACAAGTTAATGCCACGGAGATCACGTGAAGATCACAGAGTTGAAGAACTGTCACTTTCGGGTTTACGGGACCGGATTGCCTGTTCGGAGGTGCTCCGGGGTGAACTCCACAGGGAGGGTTCGCAGTCCGCGCATGATGAGGCCGCCGCGCCAGCGCAAGTCGGCCGGATCCGCGGCGAGTTGCAGGTCGGGGAGGCGGGTGAGGAGGGTGGCGAGCGCGGTCTGGCCCTCCAGGCGGGCGAGCGGGGCGCCGAGGCAGTAGTGGATGCCGTGGCCGTAGCCGAGGTGTTGATTGTCACGGCGTCCGAGATCGAGGACGTCTGGATCGGCGAACCGCTCCGGATCGCGGTCCGCGGCGGCCAGCACGACCAGCACGGGGTCGCCGGCCGCGATGTCCTGCCCGCCGAGGGTGAGGGGGCGGGTGGCGAAGCGCCAGGTGGCGAGCTCCACCGGGCCGTCGTAGCGCAGGAGTTCTTCTACGCCGGTTTCGAGCAGGCCGTGCTCCCCGGCGGCCAGGGACTTCTCCAGGCGGGCGCGCTGGTCGGGGTGGGTGAGGAGGGCGTAGGTGCCGTTGCCGATGAGATTGACGGTCGTCTCGAACCCCGCGAAGAGCAGGATGAAGGCCATCGCCGCGGCCTCGTTCTCGGTGAGGTGCTCGCCGTGGTCGGAGGCGCGGATGAGGCCGGAGATGAGGTCCTCGCCGGGGAGGGGGTCCGGGCTGTCGGGGAGTGCCTCGCGCTTGCGGTGGATGAGTTCGGCGAGATAGCCGCGCATCTTCTTGACGGACCGTGCGACTCCGCCGCGCGGGCCGCCGCCGTGCCGGATCATCATGCCCGCCCAGTCCCGGAAGTCGTCCTGGTCCTCGCGGGGGACGCCGAGCAGGTCGCAGATGGCGTAGATGGGGAGCGGGAAGGCGAAGTCGTGGATGAGGTCGGCGGAGCCGTCCGCGGCGAACCGGTCGATCAGATCGTTCGTCAACTCCTGCACCCGGGGCGCGAATTCGGCCACCCGCCGGGGTGTGAACGCCTTGCTGACCAGGCGTCGGAGGCGGGTGTGGTCCGGCGGGTCGATGTTCAGCAGATGCGTCATCAACTCGGCCTTGCGCTCACCCGGGATACCGGTCTTGCCCCTGGCGTGCGCCGGTTCGTCATGATGCGCGGGGTTCTTGGAGAGCCGCGGATCCGCGAGTGCCTGCTTGGCATCCCCGTACCGGGTGACCAACCAGGCCTCCACTCCGCTGGGGAGACGCGTCTTGTGCACGGGGGCGTGCTCGCGGAGCCAGGCGTAGGTGGGGTAGGGGTTGGTGGCGAATTCGCAGGTGAAGAGTTCGGGGGCGGGGGGCCCGGGGTTC
>NZ_JBHXME010000048.1:0-11445 GCF_042721125.1 Streptomyces sp. NPDC058469 | reverse complement strand
TCCGGTCTTGTGTCCGGGGGGGCGTCCGGGGGCACCTGGGGGTGGTGGGGGTTGGGTTGGGGGCCCATCCCCCGGGTCTCCGTTCGGGGGGGGGGGCCCCGGGGGTGCGGGGGGGTGGGGTGGCTGGGCTGGTTGGTCACTCCTTGACGGTATCCGTCGCCACGTTCGCCCCCGCACTTCCCAACGGCTCCACGCCAAAGGTACTGAGTCGAACGGCCGCCGAGTCAGCCTTCGGTCACAGTCCCGGTGCCGGCCTCTCTCTCCCTCTCCCTGATCGCATCCCGATAAGCCCGCCCCGCCGCCCGCAACGCCGCCTCCGGATCGACCCCGTCCGCCTCCGCCCGCACGGCCAGCGCCAGCAACTCGTACCCGATGCCGTCGTCCCCCGTCGGCAACGGCACCTCAAGTCCCGCCGTACGCACGCGTGATGCCAGCTTCGAGGCGAGGGCGAGGCCGGGCTGGCCCATGGGGATGCCCTCGGTGATGGAGGTGCGGCGCTTCTCCTCGGCCTTCGTGCGCAGCCAATGTGCCTTGACTTCTTCGGGAGTTGACGCCGTCTCGTCGCCGAAGACGTGTGGGTGGCGGTGGATCAGTTTGGTGATGATGCCGGCGGCCACGTCGTCGATGGAGAAGGGGGTGTCGGGATCCTCCTCGGCGATGCGGGCGTGGAAGACGACCTGGAGGAGGACGTCACCCAGCTCCTCGCGCAGTTCGTCGCGGTCGCCCTCCTCGATCGCCTCGACGAGTTCGTACGCCTCCTCGATGCCGTACTTCGCCAGGCCCTTGTGGGTCTGCTGGGAGGACCACGGGCACTCGGCGCGGATACGGTCCATGACCTGGACGAGGTCCAGGAGGCGGGCGCCCGGCAGGTCGTAGGAGGCGGGGAGCAGTTCCAGGTCCGGCATCTGGACGCGGCCCGAGCCGGCCAGGCGGGCCAGGCCGTCGGTGAGGGTGGGCTCGCCCTCTCCGGTGGCGACGACCACCACCGTGGAGCCGCCCGCGCAGGCGGCGACCAGTTCCTCGGCGGTCGGGGACGCCTCGTCCACCCGTATCCCGGCTTCGCGGAGATACGGCAGCTGCGGGTGCGCGCCGTCCGCGCACAGCACCCGGTCGGCGTCGCGCAGCACCTGCCAGGCGGGCCAGGACAGCAGGCCGGGGGCGACGCGGTGGCTGGTGGTGAGCAGGACGATGCGGCCGGGGGTGCCTTCGAGGGCGGGACTGGTTGCGTTCACCCTCCGAACGTAACCCACGCCGCCGACAGCCCCGGAGTTATCCACAGGCCGCCGTGCACCCCTGCTGTCCGCAGGCGTGCGCGCATCCCCGTTGTCCACAGACCGGCCTTCCCTCCACCGGTCTGCGGGGGCGCCGTACCGTTACGCCGACTTCTGCGTCTGCGCCGCAGTGACCTCGCGCACCCACGGCGTCTTCGCGTCCACCCGGCTGCTCTTGGCCACATCCCACGTGCCGTAGCGCGGATTGAGGTCGACGTGGAGTTCCTTGGAGGCCTTGGAGAGGGCCTTCCAGAAGGCGGGCTGGGTGGTGTCGGTGCCGAGCTTCACGGCGAGTTTGCGGCCCTCCACCTGGAGGCGGAGGTTCTCGTCGAGGCGTTGCGGGGGGACGCCGTACTGGGCCAGCCAGGTCGCCTCCAGCGCCTTGGAACCGCCCGCCTGCTGGGCGAGGCCGGCCCGCATGTCCTGGATGTCCTTGCGGGTGACGGTGACTCCGGCGTCCTGCGCGGCGCGGTGGACGACCTGGTCGAAGACCATGCCGTAGAGCGTCTCGCGGGTGAGGCCGCCGGTGGTGGCGATGGCCCGCTCGTACTGTGCCTCGTTCTGTACGGCCGACCGCTGGGCCGTGCGCACCTCGTTGACCCTGCTCTCCAGCTGCGCGACGGTGATGCGCCGGCCGCCCACGACGGCCGCCGCGCCTGGATGCGCGTCGTTTCCGCAGGCGGTCAGGGCGGGGGCCGCGGCGGCGATCACGGCGGTGAGGACGAGCGCGGTGCGACGGCGGCGGTGCAAGGGAACCTCCCGTTGGAGATTGTGCGACGGTGCACAAAGTCTTGCGGTGATCGATGTTAGGCAGTGGGTCGCCCGGGGCCAACCCATTCGACCAACGATTCACCAGGACTTCGGGCACCGGCACGCACGCGTGGGCCCCGCAAGCCCGCCCGCGTCAACTTCTACGGGCTCCCCCGCGCTCAGCCGGTGATGGCCACCGGCGCGTCCCACGCGTCGCGGTCCACCGTGATCGTGTAACCGCCGCGCGTCTCCTTGCTGTTGACCATGTACTGGTGGGCGCGGCTGTGGTTGGTGAACTGGGTGGAGCCCCACGGCCAGTCCGAGGTCGTGGTGTACGTCTTGTCCCACAGCGCGTACCAGAGGTTGCCCGGCAGGTCCGTCTTGTTGGTCGCGGTCGCGATCGCCTTGGCGCTGGAGCTGGTGAAGCCGTAGTAGCCGGTGCGGTAGATCTTGGCGTGCAGTTCCTTGTCGAAGGCGCGGACGTACGTCAGGACGGCGTTGTTGCAGGACGTGTTCGTCGTGTCGTACGACTCCATGTCCAGGTAGATCGGGCTGCCGGCCTTGATGCCGAGGGCCTTGGCCTTGGTCACCGCGTCGTCCGCCTCGGACTTGCCGACGGAGGCGGCCGTGGAGGCGCTGATCTTCACCGAGCCGCCGGAACCGCAGGACGGCTGGGAGCCGACGTAGAGCGGGATGAACTTCCAGCCGACCGTGCTGAGGGACTTGACCCAGGACGCGGTGAGGTTGGGCTGGCCGCAGCCGCGGTTCTTACCGCCGATGTAGACGGCGGCGGCACCGTAGGCGCCGTCGGTGTGCCAGGCCTTCATCGCGGCGAGGGAGGGCGCGGCGCAGGTGTCGAAGGCGCGGCCGGTGTACGTCTTCTGGGCGGGCCAGGCGGTGGCGGCCATCGAGGTCTGCGCGGCGATACCGCCGCCGGCGACGACGGCGGCACCGGCGACGCCCCAGGTGATGTATCTGCGCTTCCTGGACTGCCGATGGTTGGACATGAAGAAAACCCCACCCCTGGTGTCTATGTGCTTGGTGTCGCGCGCGACGCGCGCGTGCTGGGCAAAATCTAGCCGCCGGTCGCGCTAGCCGCGCACCTGCCCCAGCCATTGCAGCGTCCGCCGGATGTCCGCCGCGAGCGGGTGGCCGGGGCCGTGACGGCGTTCGACGTCGACCAGGAGGCGGGCGAGGGTCTCGTGGGCCGCGCCGCGGTCGCCGAGTGCGAGCAACAGGTGGCCCATGCGGCGGCGGACCTCGTGGGCGAGTTCGGGGTCGCCGGCCATGTACTGGTTCTCGTAGTACGGCAGCAGCGCGCGGTACTCCGCGAGGGCCGCCGCCGGGTCGCCGAGCGACTCCAGGCACTGGGCGGCCTCGTAGCGGTAGCGCAGGGACTGCGGATCGGACGGGCCTGCCTCGGCGGCGCGTTCGTCGGCGAGGCGGCGCAGTTCGGGCAGCGCGCGCCGGTACTGGCCGTCGTCCATGAGCGTGGCCGCGTACTGCTTGCGCAGCGTGCGGACGACCGGGGAGTGCACGCCGTGCTGCTCGGCGGCGGTGGGCAGGATCGCGCCCAGGATGTCGACGGCCTGCGTGATACGGCCCTCGCCGAGCAGCCGCTTGACCTCGTCCACGGCGGCGGCGACATCGGGTTTCCCGGCGGCGGGCGGCGCGAGCGGGGCGGGCTGCGACGCGGGGGTCCGGGCGCGGTCCGGCCAGGGGGCGTGCGGGCGCAGGAAGGGGCGCGTGGGGTCGAGCGGCGCCCCGGTGGGCATCCCGCGCGCGGGCAGCAGCAGTGCGAGGTCCTCGTAGACCTCCTGCGCGGAGGCGGGCCGGTGCTGCGGGTCCTTGGCGAGCAGGCGCAGGACGAGCGCCTCCAGGGACTCGGGGACCTCGGGGCGGATACGGCGGACGGGCACCGGCGGCTCGTACAGGTGCCGGTGCAGCACGCCGAGCGCCGTCGAACCCGCGAACGGCACGTCCCCGCTGAGGAGTTCGTGCAGCACCACACCGAGCGCGTACAGGTCGGTGTACGGGCCGACCGCGCCGCCCATCGCCTGCTCGGGCGCCATGTAGGCGGGCGATCCGATGGGCGTGCCGGTGTGTGTGAGGCGGGTGGTGTCGGCGTCCATGACGGAGGCGACGCCCAGGTCGAGGACGGTGACCGTGCCGTCCTGCTTCACCATCACGTTGCGCGGCTTCAGGTCGCGGTGGACGATCGGCACGGCGTGCACGGCGCTCAGCACGGCGCACAGTTGGGCCGCGACCGCGACCGCCCACTGCCACGGGTACGGGTCCTGCTCGGCGAGGTGGTCGGAGAGGTCGGCGCCGTCGATGTACTGCATGACGAGGAACAGCTCCTCGCCCTCACTGCCCGCGTCGTGCACCGTGACCAGCCCGGGGTGGTCGACCTGTGCGGTCACCCGGCACTCGCGCACGAAGCGGCGGCGCAGCTCGTCGGCCTCCTGGCCGGCCACCTTGTCGGGGCGCAGCAGCTTCACCGCCACGCGCCGGTCCAGCCGCCGGTCGTACGCCGTCCAGACCTGGCCCATGCCGCCCTGCCCGATCAGCGTGGACAGTTCATAGCGGTCCGCGACGACCCGTCCCGCCGCCACGGTCACCTTCCGCCCTCGTCGTGCTTGCGCAGATAGTCACTCAACTCGTCCAGCTCGGCCCGCACTTGGTCGATACGGGCGGGCGCGGGGCGCTGCCCCGGCGGCGGGGTGTGCTGCTGCGGCACGGGCGTGTGGGGCATGGGCGGTGGGGTGTGCTGCTGCGGCACGGGCGTGTGGGGTATCGGTGGTGGGGTGTGCTGCGGCGTGGTCGTCGCGGTGTACGGCGACGGGGGCCGGTCCGGCTGCGAGGACTGTGGATAGCCGTACGCCGCGGCCGGGGGCCGCTGCCCGCCGTAGCCGCCCTGGCGGAGCTTCTGGAAGTGGCGTATGTCCGCCGCCAGGTAGTACACGACCGACGCCATCAGGGTGCCCAGGAGCAGGGTGATGCCCAGATAGCCGCCGGTGGTGTGGACCTCCTCGCCGGGCTCGGAGCCGAGCAGCACGATGCTGAGCACGTCCGCCGCCGCCGCGGCCACGAGCAGGCCCCAGTCCAGGGACTTGCGGGTGACGATGGCCAGCCGCAGGAGCATCGTCCAGGCCAGGAACCCGATGCTGAACACCGAGATCCCCACGAACAGCACGCGCAGGACGACCAGCGCCCCGGTGGGCGGCGGTGGCTTCGCCGGCTGCGGGTAGCCGTGGCCTTGCATGGCTGCTCCTGGTGCCTTGGGAGGACGTACGGTGCCGCGACCGCCGTCGGTCCGGCGCGTGTTCGGCGCGCGGACAACAGCGGTCGTGCGATTGTCGCTTCGAGCGTATAGGCCGACACCGACAACCGGTCCCGGGTTGTACCGAACCGTTGTCGTGCTGATCACTTCGTACGACGTCGCAGGTGCGGTCGGGTGCGATCGGGCGGGCGCGGAGCGGGGCCTTCCGGGACGAGGCGGGCAACGGGGGTGGACGGTCCCGGTCGCTCTGGGGGCTCGCCTCAGTCGGGTGTGACCGTGCCGTCCGTCAGGCCGTCGTACATGCCGCGCACGAGCTGCTCCCCGAGCCGGCCCGCCTGCCGCAGCGCCCGCTCGAAGTCCTCCAGGGCGCGGAACCGGGCGCCGTAGCGGCGCTGTTCGTCCAGGGGGAGGCGCGGCAACTGGAGCCTGCGTACGTCGAGTCGGGTCGCCGTGGACGCGTAGCTGCTGGCCTGGCGGTTGTTGGCGGTGCCGCGCAGGAAACCGGCGAGGAACCACGGGTCCAGCGCGCCGGGATCGGGCCGCAGCAGTACGAGGCTGCGGCCCAGGGCGGCGCCCTGGGTCGTGTCGTCGATCACGCGCGCCATCGAACCGCCGCCGAGCACCGGGACGACGACATCGCCCGGCTCGGTGAGGACGGCGTCCTCGTCGCTCTCCGGGAGCATTCCGGAAGGGGCCGTTCCGGCGAGGACGTCGTGGTCGGTCAGAACGGGCACACGCGCGTGGCCGCCGTTTCCGCCGGTACGCATCACCAGGGCGCCCCCGCGCGCGAGTTCACCGATCGTGGTGAGCGGCCAGCGCGTGGGCTGTGCCGGTTCGGCGGAGTGGTCGACGGGCGGCGGGGTGAGGTCGGCGGTCAGCCGGAGCGTCTCGCCGAGCCGCTCGCGCACGGCCGTGAGCTCGTCGGCGCCCTCGGCCGCGGTGGCGGGCGGGAGGTGGCGGGCGGGGGCCAGGTCGACGTCGTCGTCGAGGAGTTCGATGACCGGCACGGAACGCGCCAGCCCCGGCTCGTCGTCCAGCCGCCCCGCCCGGTCGAACGCCCGCCAGGCGTCGAGCACCACGCCCCGCACGGCCTGCCAGTCCGGCCCGCCCCGCCCCTCGGTGGCGAACCGCCCGGTGTCCACCAGCAGCACCTCCGGCTGCGCGGTCGCCCGCTCCGGCCGCCGCAACACCCACAGGTGCAACGGGATGTTGTGCGGCGCCGCAGCCCCGATCGGCAGCGCTACGACCGCCTTCAGCGCCCCGCGCCGCAACAGGTCGGCGCGGATCCGGCGACCGGAACGCCGGGAGGCCGCGGCCGGCGGCATCAACAGCACGGCCGTACCGCCGTCCTTGAGCCGGGCCAGCGCGTGCTGCACCCAGGCCAGCTCGGACTCGTTGCGCGCCGGGAAGCCGTACTCCCAGCGGGGGTCGTAGGCGAGTTCGTCGTGCCCCCAGTTCCGCTCGTTGAACGGCGGATGGCACAGGACGACGTCGGCCCGCAGCGCCGGGTACGCGTCGGCGCGCAGCGTGTCCCCGGCCGTGCCGCGCACGGTGACCCGCGCGTGCAGGGCGAGCCGGAGCGCGGTGAGCGCGGCGAGGTCGGGGGCGTCGTCCTGGGCGTACAGCTCCTGGCCGGGGCGCGGGGTGACGGCGCGCAGCAGGGCGCCGGTACCGCAGGCCGGGTCGAGCGCGGTACCGGCCGGGCCCGCCAACTCGGCCATGATGCGGGCGAGTTCGGTCGGGGTGAGCGTGTACTGGCGCGGGTTGGCGTCGAGGTGCCGCCCGAGCAGGAACTCGAACGTCTGGCGTGCGCCCAGCTCCGCGGCGAGTTCGGCGGTGCCGCGGAGGAGGGGGGCGGAGGGGAGGAGCTGGGGGCCGGTGGGGGTGTGGACGGCTGGCGGTGTGTGAACTGTGGGGGCGGTGTTCGCGGGCGGGGCCGTGTTCACAGGGGGTGCGGTGTTCACGGGGGCCGGGGGGATTACCGGGCTGGCCGGGGTGTTCACAGCGTTCGGGGTGTTCGGGGCGGCGTGCGTGTTCGGCGTGTTCACAGCGTTCGCGGCTGACGGGGTGTGCACGGAGGCCTGCGCAGAGACCGACGCGGAGGCCTGCGTGTTCACAGCCGCCGCGGCGCTCTCCTCTCGCCCCCTGTGAACACCGCGTCCACGCACCGCGCCGAAGCGCGGCACGATCACCTGCTCCAGCGCGCCGGGCAGCATCGCGGCCAGGCGTTCGTCCGAACCGGCGCTCACGTCCAGCCAGACGGTGGGGCGTTCATGGATGAGCAGCAGGGCGCAGCCGGCGTACACCAGGGCGGTGACCGGGCCTTCGGGGTGGCCGACCAGCTGCTGCCAGACCCGTTCACGCAGCGGGACTTCGGCGAGTTTCCCCTGCTTGCGCAGCCAGGACTCGATCTCGGTGAGGGCGAAGGCGGGGCTGGTCTCGGTGCCGCCGACGGGTTTGGGGAAGTCGGCGTGGCGGCGGCGCCAGTTGCTGACGGCGGCACGGCCGACGCCGGCGAGCCGTGCGATACCGGCGGCGGTCACCTCTGTCGCGTTGTCCTGCACTCGCCCCACTCCCCTCGTCGCACCGGCCTCGTCGCGTCCGCGTTGTCTCTGCGCTGTGTCCGCGTTGCGCCTGCCGTCCGTCTGTGTCGCCGAGCATACCGACGCGTGCAAGATCTACCCCTTCACGGCCGTGTACACACCACATCTCGTGAATCGTGTTGACTCGGTTCACAGCCTCTGCTCTTATTGACCCAGCGAACGAGCGACCGCCAGAGGGAGGCGGTCGCCGCATCGGGGAGGGGACAGCCATGGGGATGAAGGGCAAGGTCGCGCTGGGCGCCGTCGTGGGGGTCGTCGTCATCGGGGTCGTGTCGGCGAACGCCGGCGGCAGCGGTGCGGACAGTGGTTCGGGCAACGGTTCGGGCAGCAACGGCAAGGGCTCTTCGGCGTCCGCGGAACACCAGGCCGCCGGCAAGAAGAAGGGCTCGGGCACGACCGAGGCCGTCGAGACGAAGAAGGCCGCGTTCGACGGGGACGGCGACTTCCAGGTCGGCACGGACGTCAAGCCCGGCACGTATCGCACCAGCGGCAACACCGACGGCATGTGCTACTGGGAGCGGGCCAAGGACGCCTCCGGCGACACGGACTCGCTGCTGGCCAACGACAATGTGAGCGGCGCCAGTTACGTCACCGTCAAGGCCACCGACAAGATCTTCAAGTCCAGCGGCTGCGAGGACTGGGAGGCCGTCGACGCGAAGGCGCAGGGCTCCCCCGCCACGAAGATCGCCGGCGACGGCGGCATGTTCAAGGTCGGCGTCGACATCGCCCCCGGCACCTACAAGTCCACCGGCAACACGGACGACCTGTGCTACTGGGAGCGCACGAAGGACGCCGAGCACGGCCTGGACTCGATCCTCGCGAACGACAACGTGACCGGCACGGCCGTCGTCACGATCAGCAGCAAGGACGCCTACTTCAAGACGACCGGCTGCAAGAACTGGAAGAAGACGGCCTGACGCTCTGACGTTCTGGTCGGGCTGACACCTCTCACCACTCTCGCCGCCTCCTCGCCGCTCTCTCGCCGCCCTCTCGCCGCCCTCTCGCCGCGCAACGGGGCATGGCCTCCCGGGCGACACCCCGCGCCGACAGGACCGGCGGCACGCATCCGTCTGCCACACGCGCGCCCGTCTGGCCGTAGGCCCATCTCTGCCCGTCGGCCCGCCCTGCGCCTCTCCGGACCCCGATTCGGGGCACCCCCCTCATCTCTCACCGCTCACCTCTTCACCAAGGAACTGCCATGCGTCGTACCGCACTTGCCGCTCTCTGCCTCACCACCGTGGCCGCCGCGGGACTCACCGGGTGCCTGCCCGGTGAGGACAAGGCGGACAGCAAGCCGAAGGGACCGTTCGCCGGGCTGACCGGTGGCGAGATCGCCGACCGGTCCTTGACCGCCACCACCGGCGCCTCGTCGCTACGACTGAAGGGCGACATACCCGACGACGCGAGCGACGGCACGATCGTGATCGACATGGCGCTGAGCAAGAAGGGCGAGTGCGCCGGCACGATGAGCATGGGTGGCAAGGGCAAGGCCGACCTGGTCAAGACCGGCGACACCATCTACATGAAGTACGACGAGGCGTTCCTGCGTGCGCAGAGCGACGGTGAGTCCAAGGCGGACACCGATGCGGTCGTGGACATGATGGCCGGGAAGTGGACCAAGATGTCCGCGAAGGGCAAGGACGCCAAGGACATCGCGAGCTTCTGCGACCTGAACTCGGTGCTCGGCGGCGCCGCGGACGGCAACTCGGGCGCGACCCGCGGGAAGACGACCATCCTCGACGGCACTCCGGCGATCGCCCTGCACGAGAAGGACGGCAAGGACAGCTACACGCTGTACGTGGCGACCGAGGGCAAGCCGTATGTGCTGCGCATCGACAGCGTCTCCGCGAAGGACCCGGGGACGCTCACGTTCAGCGAGTACGAGAAGCCGGTGCCGGCGAAGAAGCCCACCGGCAAGATCCTGGACCTGGACGCGCTGGGCAGTTGAGCGACTGAGCCACCAAGTCGCTCGTGGCTACGGCACGTTCACTGGACGTGCCGTAGCCACACGTTGGGATCGAGAGACCGTCTCACTCACGCCGCCTCGTCCCGCCGTCAAGTCGAGGCCGTCAAGTCGATCCCGCGTCACCTCAGTTCGCGTGGAACCTCGCCGGCGCGTTCGTCGGGTTGCCCCCGGTCGGCAGGGCCTGCTTGGAGCAGGTGGAGAGGACCTTCACCATCGCGGCCTTCTCCGCCGAAGTGACCCACAGCCCGTACTTCTTCTTCACGGCGACCTGCGCGGCGACATACGTGCACCGGTACGCCTTGTTGGGCGGCACCCAGGTCGCCGTGTCGCCGTCGCCCTTGCTGCGGTTGGCGCTGGCGTCGACGGTGAGGAGGTTGAGCGGGTCGTTGGCGAGAGCTATGCGCTTGCTGGCGTCCCAGTACTTGGCGCCCTTCTGCCAGGCGTCGGAGAGGGCGACCATGTGGTCTATGTCGACGAGGCTGCGACCGCGCTTGTAGGTGACTTCCTTGCCGGAGTACGGATCGGATTCGAGGACGCCGTACGACACCTTGCAGCTGCCGCCGGTGAACTTCACCTGCTTCAGGTCCCGTTTGAGGATGTCGTCCCTGGTGTCGCAGCTGTTGGAGTCCGTGTCGGCCCAGGCGCTGCCGAACCGTTCGCGGGAGTAACCGGTCTTCGGTGCACGCCCCTTCACGGTCAGGGACTCGGCGGCGGTCAGGGCCGCGCCCCCGCCGGAGCCTCCGCCGGCCGTCGCCCCGGGCCCGGAGTCGCCCGTTCCCATCGTGTCCTGCTTGCATCCGGCGACGGACAACATGACCAAGGCGGCGATTGCCGCCCCACCCCTCAGACGCATCACGTGCGCCCCTCCCCTTGCTTACCCGGCCCCGCCCCTGCAGGGGCGGATATTGCCTGGTCCCCACGGTAGCGGCGGACGCGTCACGGCCATACGGGATCTAAAGGTGCATGGCGCGCAACTCGCATATATCGCCGCCGTGGAGCCCGGCCGAGATACCGACTTCCCACACCCCCTCCCCCTATTCCCCTTACTCCGCTCCGGATTTCACGCTGCCTCAGACCACCAGACCTCAAGCCCCTCAGACCCTGCCGATGCCCAGCGTCGACTCCGAGGGCAGCAGCCCGGACCCGAGGACGGCGACCCAGAACTCCCCCAGCAGGTCGGCGAGTCGGTCGATGTCGGTCCGGCCGAGGAACCGCCAAGGTGCGGCGGCCAGTTGGTCGGTGCGGCGCTCGACCTCCTGGCGCAGGTCGCGGCCCGCCCTCGTCGCCGTACCCATGTCGTCCATGACGCCTCGGCCGATCAGCCGTTCGCGTGCCGCCGCCCACTCCTCCGGGCTCCAGCCCCGGCTCTCGAAGCGCTGGACGGAGGCTGCTCCGATCGCGGCGAAGGAGACCAGGGACTCGACCGGGTCGAGGCCGGCGACGAGGAGGGCGGCGAGGTGGCCGTCACCCCGGTGTTCGCGCAGGATCGTCGCCGCCTGCCACAACTGGAGGTGGGGTCGTAGCCGCCGTTCTGCACCCACAGGCCGCTTCGCATGTGCGTGGCGGCCGCGG